>JAFUZB010000453.1 GCA_017476845.1 Clostridia bacterium | reverse complement strand
GCTTGTGTAGCATTACGCCATCATATGACCGGTTTTTTGAAACTGATTTGAGAACATGCCGAAAACAGGATGACGTAATGCCATCCTGCCTAAAATCGATTTCAGTTCAGCTTTTCTCCGCAATTCATGCAGAATTTCGCGCCAGGTGCGATTGCCTCTCCGCAATTGGGGCACACATTCGCAACTTGCAGCTTCTTTCCGCAATTGGAGCAGAACTTCGCACCCTGGAGAATGGGACTCCCACACTCTGGACAGAATCCAGCACTCTGCGCCGGAGCCTGTGGGGCTGCCTGCGGCTGCTGCACGGCACCCATGGCATTGGCAAACATCTGTCCCATCGCCACACCAGCGCCCATACCAATGCCCGTACCCGCAACAGATCCGGGTTGATTGGCAGACTCGCGCATTGCTTCCGCTGCCTGATACTGCGTATATTTGTTCAGATCTCCAACGACCCCCATGGAAGTGCGGCGATCCATCGCCTTTTCCACTTCCTCGGGAAGAGATATATTCTCGATGACAAAGGCTGTGAGCTGAACACCCAGATGCAGCACCTTCTGGTTGATAGCAGCCATGGCATACTGCGAGAGCTCATCATAGTTGGCGGCCAGATCCAATGCGGGGATCTTGCTCTCTGCGATCGCATCGCTCAGCGAGGAAACCGTCTGACGCTTGATCTGTTCTTCGATATCACTCACTTTATAGGTGCTGGCGGTTCCGAAGCATTCTTTGAGCAGAGTTTCCGGATAGGTTACGTGAAATGCAAAAGAACCAAAGGCACGGATACGGATGACACCGAACTCACTGTCACGCATCATGACAGGGTTCGCCGTTCCCCATTTCCGGTCAAGGAACTGACGTGTATTGACAAAAAAGACATCCGATTTAAAAGGACTGTTGAAGCCATACTTCCAGCTCTTCAGCGCGGTCATTATGGGCAGATTGCTTGTGCTCAATTCATACCGACCGGGACGGAAAATGTCTGCAAGCTGTCCTTCATTGACAAAGATAGCCACCTGGCTCTCACGCACGGTAAGCTGAGCCCCCATCATGATCTCTTTACCGTTCATGTCATACTTGTGGACGATCGTATCTTTTGTGTTGTCGGACCATTCAATGACATCGATCAGTTGACCCTTGACTACATCGAAAATACCCATCTTTTCTCCTCCATTCTACTTTCTATATTGTTCATACACCTTTGTATGTGAAGCTCATCAGACTAGGACGGATTTCCTCAGAAGCAATATGCAGATCAATCCCCAGAAAATCCCTGACGTGTTCAATCCCCGCTGCAGCATGCTCCCGCACCAGAGACAGCATGGTATCCGTATCCACTGCCTGCTTCTGTCCGATCATCGGACAAGCCACAAGGAACATCCGCTGTTCATCAATCACGCTGATGAGAACACGCATTCCGTCTTTCTCAGCGCCGAAGATATTGCGCATGGCAACTTCCAGACGATCTGCTCCGTATGCCCATTTGCCCTGCAAATATCCTTCATCCTCGGGCATAATCAGTTCCATAATAATGCACGGTGCCTTGGGATCCATACGACTTCTGAGCATCAGCATGGTGCGCATGGCATTTTCTTCGCTCTTCTCTGCTCCGGAGAGGAGTCGGCGAAAATACTCATGACGACACAATTGCATCATCTCGCCTTCGCTGTAGCGATCATTGGAATAATCGGCATGCGTGCGGTTGAGAACCTGGCTCAGCTGTTCCAGATCTCGTGTCACCTGCGAAGTAGTTGTGTCCTCATGCTCGATGATAATCGGGGTGAGCGGTCTTTCATTCATTCGCTCAATGAATCGTCCGTTGCCTCCATCGCGCAGTGCAATGAAGATTCCGTCCGCATGATGCCTGCTCAGCGTGTCAAAGGCAGTCTCAATATCAGAGGCAATCCTGGGTTCTTTATAACCAAGAAGTGACCATGACGTAATCCCTTTGAATGCTGCAATAACCTGCTCATTGTCCGTCACCAGTAAAAGTTTGTACATTCTTTCAAACGTCAGTCCTTTCCTGATGGATTCGTGCCGGGGCACAAGAACATTATACTGTTTTTCCTCCGTTTGCACAATTCCCATGGTGCAATCCGCTGTTTTCCGCTGCTTTCCCGCCGATTCCATCAATCTATCGGTTCTTTTTCCCTGGTTTCAAATAGTATGAAGACAAGATGCGATTGTTTAGCGACGGCGGAAGGATATCGTGGAGCACAACAGCCAGGTGCTGGTCTGCACTCGCAATGCGAACGCGAAATGGCATTCGTCTCCTTTCCAGAAGCTTTGCAACCTTTTCTCCGAGCCGGTCCGGATCCGATCCATGGTTCTCATCATAGCGGATCACGCGTGTGCCGAGTGTAAAGGCATGCCTATAGGGTGAATCAGCTTTCATCCCCGAGGTATGGTGGCGGTATGCTTCACTCCCGCTCCTATGGTCTCCCGGCTCTACCAGACAGATCGAAATACCGAACGGTTTTGTCTCCATCTGCAGACATTCTGCATAGCCCTCTACCGCATGCTTAGCCGCTGTATAGGCGCTCTGAAAGGGTATGCCCAACAGTCCGTTGATCGAAGAAAACATGACAATGCGTCCCGCATGCTGTGCACGCATGTCTGGAAGAAACGCCTGATTCACTCGAACCATGCCCAAAAAATCCGTGTCCATGATATGCAGATATTCTTCAGGTGTCGTCTCCTCGCAACTGCCCAGCATCAGTATGCCCGCACAGTGAACAACCGCATCGATCTGCCCAGCATACGCAATTGCCTTCTGATGGAAATGTTCAATACTTGCCTGATCCGTCACATCCAGTGTAGCGCAGAAGAAACCAAGATCTTCTCTTTCTTCCGTAAACGATCTTGCTCCTGCGATCACCCTGTGTCCATGCCTTGCCAGAGCCTGTGCCGTATGCAGCCCAAGCCCGCTGGATGCACCTGTAATCACAATGTTCATGGCATACCCTCCAGCACACGCTGGACAACGATCTGGGAATGAGACGCTGCCAGTCGCGTAAACGTCGGATAGTCCATCTCTGCAGAGCCGTCTGCATTGTCGGAAATGGAACGCAGTACACCACAGGGAACACCATGCATGTAACAGGCATGAGCCACGGCAGCGCCTTCCATTTCAATGGCCTTAGCGCGGAATTGACGATGGATTTTCTCCCGAATCTCCCCACTGCTGACAAACTGGTCACCCGTGGCAACAATTCCCTCGTGCACATGAAGTTTCGGTACACTCCGTGCTGCCCCAAGCAGCCGTTCTTTCAACCGGAGATCACACGGAATTTCAATCAGTCCGATTCGAGAAACAAACCCCGGCGCGTCTCCAACTGCCGTTGTATCCATATCGTGCTGAACTGTACTGCTTGCTATCACCATATCTCCGATGCCAATCCCGCATTCCCCAGATCCTGCAACCCCAAGATTGAGAATCCATTCCGGATGGAAATGAAGAATCATGCTCTGTGCACATAGCGCAGCATTCACCTTGCCCGGGCCACAAACCGCAAGTACTGCTTCCTGTCCAAAAAGGTTTCCCGAAATAATTCGTTCCATTCCAAGCTCAGTAACCTGTCTGTCACTGAGCTGGTTTTCAAGTGCCTCCACTTCCACATTCATAGCACCAATCAGACCAATCACTTTGCTCACAACGTCCTTTCCTTATCCCGATCTTGCCGATATAAACCATGAACCAGATTATGCAAGGTGCTCGGAATCACCAAAGGTGATCAGCCTTGCGATATCCTGGATGGCGCGCTCTGCGATCGGTACATCCGTATGTTCGCTGACAAAACAGAAAATCAATGGATGCTCTGCGTAAATGAGTCCCACATCATGTGTGATTCCGTCATCTTCACCGGTTTTGTGGGCACAGGCAATATCCTGACTGTGAAGGAAGAACGGCATCTTACCATTCAGCCGCTGGTTGAGGAGAATGTTCCGCATTTCGCCGGAAGCTGCCTCGCTAATCAGCGTACCTTTATGAATGCGCTCAAGCAGCAAACCCATGTCATAGGCTGTGATCTGATTCTGTATGCCGAGTCTGGACATCTCTGCCATAAAGAGTTTGCGACGTATCACCGTGTCGCCTAAACCTTCTCTCTCAATGGTCTTCTGAATGTTTGCAAGACCCAGAATATCAATTAGCTTGTTGGTTGCCGTATTATCAGAGAGAATAATCATCAGCGTGACAAGATCCCGCACCTGAACCGAGAGCCCGTCATGCATATACGTCAAGGCACCGCAGCTCGGGAGATGATCTTCGGCGCGAATCACGATTTCCTGCGTGAAATCCAGCAGTCCCGCTTCACGCTGCCTGAAGGCTTCCATCATGATTGGAATCTTGATGACACTCGCTGCCACTACAGGCAGATGTTCCTGCCATCCGCCTTCCTCTCCGGTTACCGTATCCTTCAGATAGATTCCCACACTTCCAGGAAGTGTCTTAGCTAGAGTCAGGGCTTTCTCAAACCGCTCCATCATTTCCTTGATCCTCCAATCTATGTCCCTGCCGCTGTTTTGCAAGAAACGCTTGTGCCTGGTGAAGATCCAGCTTGTAGTCTGCTCGTTTCGTGCCGAAACAGGGATGCCAGCAGTCGTCATGCTTATCTCCGAAAGACTGCAGTATTCGCTGCATATCTTTTTCATCTCGCTTATTACCGTTCAGTAGAAGGGCACGGTCCATACATTGCATGCTTCCGTGGGGCGTAACAACATGCACATATCCCCGGTCGTGCATGCGTATCGACCACTCCACGCTTCCAAGTCCACCGGTATATCCTTCATCAAAAGGTAGGAAGACCTTCCTTCTTACCATCAGGCATGCGGCCGATACAGCACCGACATTATGCGCTTGACGCGCCAGAATATGCCAACCCCCTGCCTGCTGCAAGAGCCCTTCCTGCAGACATCTTGCATAGCCTTTCATGCCGTATGCAAAGCCCGCGTGTCTGATATGACCGTGTTTTGTCAAAAGTGTCGTAGTCACGCCGCCTACATCGGGACGCTGAGCATACATCAGCATCTCTTCGATGGTATTCTTCTGCATTCCTGTAACAGAGGCATCCAGGAAAAGAAAAACGTCGGCAGAGGACTTCTCAGCACCTCTGTTGTACGCTTGGTACCTTGGAAGCGCCGGAAGTCGGGTGATCCGAACAGGAGAAAATGTATTGACTTGTTCAATCATCTTCTGACTTCTAGCCTGTGCCTTCTCATCCCCATAGAGAAGAATTTCGACGCTGAGAGGGCGCTGAATCTCATAGCGAATGCGTATCACACCGCGGTCGGGCTCTGCTGTTCCGCTTTCTCCGCACCGTATCAAATGCTCCTCTACTGCGTTGCAGGAGGCGAGCATGCACCTTAAGCGATCTGTATGACTTGCAGAGCTCCCTACCGTGCGCCAGTGGTAACAAATCTGTCTGACGTGAGAAATCTTTCTGGTCTCTTCACTCAGGCGCAGCATCAAGTCATGGTCCTGCGATCCATCAAAGCGACTGCGTTCTCCTCCAATTCGCACCATGAGCTCCCGACGAACAGCCAGCATATGACAGACAAAGTTTGCAGACCTTAGACTGTCAATACCGAAGTCGGTTTTAAAATGCGCATCGGTATGAACCTTTCCGTCTTCTGTGATCTTATCTTCATCGGTATATACGACATCAGGATTACTGCGTTGAATTTCCTCTGCAACCAGCCATACTGCATCATCCGTCAATATATCGTCATGATCACAGAGAATGACCCATTCTCCGCTGGCCATATGAAGTGCGCAATTCGTGTTTCCGGAAATTCCCTCGTTGGCATCTGCCTTCACCACCCGAAACCGTGGATCTTTTGCCGCATAAGCCGTAAGAATATCTGCAGTATCACCGTTTTCTCCTGCATTATACAGACACGCTTCCCAATTGGGTTCTGTCTGCGCAAGAAGAGATTCGAGAAGATCGCAGAGAAATGCTGGCCTGGTATTGTAGACAGGTATAAGGAAAGAAAAGCTCATACCGGTATGCGGATTTGCCCGCTGATAAGCCAGTTCCGCAGAACTTGCCTGCAGTTTTCTGTACTTCCTGTCATAGGTTCGGAACAACCGCTCCGCTGTCTTCTCCATACCGTGTGTCAAGGTGTATGCGGCGCCATGAAAAGCCATATATTCCCGTATATGCGATACCAATCCCACCGGCACTTCCTCCTCTCCTGGTATTATTGTACCTTCTTGCCCTTTGGTGTCAATCCTGTCATAGCGCAGCCTTTGTGATTACACACATACATCAATACCTTCACAATTCCGCATAACCGATCAGTGAACCCTCTGAAAAATACCATGGCAAACCTGCATCTTTTCATGTACAATGAAGTCAATTCCTCTTGGAGGTGAAATTATGGGAAATATGGTTATGGCATATTGGGATTGCCCCTATTGCGGCTCAATAGGTATCCGCGGTGATACACCCACCTGTCCCAACTGTGGGCGTGGTCGAGGTAACGTCAAATTCTATATGAAGGACCATCAGGAAGGTGATACCCGCGAAGAAAACGAGCGAAACGACATCGAATACGTAGATGACGAGAAGGCCAAGCAAATCAATCGCAATCCTGATTGGTACTGTTCCTTCT
>JAFUZB010000452.1 GCA_017476845.1 Clostridia bacterium | reverse complement strand
TGAATCTCTACAAGTATATTGCTGACAACAAGGAGTTCATTGACTATCCAAAGTACAAAGAAGAGGGACTGTTCGTAGGAAGCGGTGCAATTGAGAGCGGAAACAAGAACGTGATGCAGAAACGGTTGAAGCTTTCTGGCATGCGATGGAAGATTGTTCGCGCACAAGCGATAATGGCTCTTCGGTGCAAACTGATGAGTACAGGGCAATGGGAACGAATAGTGGTTCCGCTTCTCATGGAAAACTATGGAGCAGTGGGATGATCTGATCAACGGCGGTTCAAAACCGCCGTATAAATATCACCTATTTTCTAACAATTTGCGGTGCACCCTCTCCGCATAGCTGGACGGTGATTCGCCAAACTGCTTTCTGAACTGCTTGGCAAAGTAGCTCATATCGGTAAATCCGCTCTCCCGCGCAATCTGATGGATCGGACGATCACCGGCCCGCATCGCCGAGACGGCATAATTCATGCGCATATGCAGGATGTAGGAAGGGATGCTGATGCCGATTTCCCGGTTAAAGGTCCGACTCAGGTAGGCCGGGGATACGCCCGCATACTCCGCCACCGCCCCCAGGGACAGGTCACTCTCGGGGAAATGCTTCTGAATGTAGCGCATGGCAGTGCGTGTGAGCAGTCCGAAGGACCGCTCGTGCTCCCGAAGCGCATCCATGACCGTAGCCGCAAGCACGCACAGCGCATCCCACATGGGATCAAACAGACTGTAGCTCTCCGGCGCAAAGGCGCGGATGATATCCGTATCGACAGGGATCACCTCACTGACATCCATGAGGCTGTTCTTGAGGTGGGATGCCGCGCGCAGACACAGCGTCCGATCCTGGCTGTCCCTGAGCGCAGGATAGAGCACCCCGCGCAGGATCTGCTCCGCATTGTCCTTCTCCTGCTTGAAGATTGCCTCCGAAAGCTCCCTGACCGTCTGTCGTATCCACCTTTCCTCCAAAGGCACACGTATGCCCTCCAGTGTATCTAACGCATAGAGGCGTCTTTCCGGTGTGAAGAAGGTGTAGCCGTGCATCTGGCGTAGCTTCTCGAAGGCCTCCATGATGTCCCGCTGCCCGTGCAGACAGTCGCTGAAGACCGTGAAATTGCCGTGAAGCGTCTCCTCGGGCAGAAAGTCCGCCTCAAAGTAGCGCTGGAGCGTGTCGTGGATCAGCTCTGCCGCTTCCTCCACCTTCGTTGCCCCAGAAGTGGGCGTGAGAAGGTAGAGGAGATGCTTGTACTGGTGATAGATCTCCATGATGTAGGTGGAAACATAGCCGAGCTTTTCCAGTCCCGGGGCGATCGTCCTTTCCCAGAGCGCATAGGTGCCGTCGTCGTAGCGGATGGCGGAGATCCCGTACTCGCGGTAGGCCACCCGCTCCATGCCGCTGATGACCAGATAACACGTATCGGTCCGGGAAAACGGGAAGTCCACACCCATCTTCCGTGCCAGAGTCTCCAGGCTTTCCGCACTCTGCCCGGTCAGATACTCATTCCACAGCACAAAGCCAAAGAGCCTGTCCGCATAGGGTTCATCACGCTTTCCCATACCATGCTCCCCTTTTCCCAAGCGAAAAAAATATCCTTACCCTTCCGGGTAAGGATACCGTAAACCTTTAGGGAAATCAACGCGTGGCAGCGCTTGTGCCGGCAATGCGTCCGAAGACTACGGCGTCGGCGATGGCGTTGCCGCCCAGACGGTTGGAACCATGGATGCCGCCGGTGACCTCACCGCAGGCATACAGGCCGGGGATGACCTTGCCGTTCACGTCATAGACGTGGCAGTTGTCGTCGATCTGCACACCGCCCATGGTGTGGTGCACCATGATCTCGTCGATGTACATCAGGTACGGACCACGGTCGATGGTCTGGGGCATGTTCTTGCGGCCCACGGGATCTACGCCGCTGAGCACGCTGGCATTGTACTCGTCCACAGTCGCCTGGAGCACTTCGGGATCCAGACCGGCCTGGGTAGCGATGTCCGCCAGGGTCTCACCATAGAAGACGTCCACACCGTTGGCATACTCTTTGATGACCTGACCGTAGATGGTGATGCCGTTGAGTTCGTCGGTGATGGTCTTGTCGTCCACCAGCCAGTAGAACCAACCGTCATTGTGGTCGATGGTCGCGGCAGCGATCACGTCGCGGCGCTCGTCCTCGGGGATGAAGCGCTTGCCTTCCTTGTCCACATAGATGCCACCGTCAATGCTTGCGGTCGCGGCATTGTGGGTATAGGGGATCAGCTGAATCCAGCCCATGCCGACGAGGTTGGCGTCAATCTCGCGGGCCATGAGGATACCGTCGCCGGTAGAGCTTGCGGGGTTGGTGGTCTTCAGGCCTTCCAGGGTCGGCCACTGTTCGTTGTATTCTTCTCTGAGCTCCACGTTCGCGGAGAAACCGCCGGTGGCCAGGATCACGCCCTTGTTGGCGTGCATGAGGAAGGGAGCTCCATCGGTGGTCTCGCCGGAGACGCCCACCACTTCGCCGTTTTCGACGATCAGCTTGTTGGCGCGATAGCCGGTGTAGATGACGCCGCCGTTAGCCTCATAGGCATTGCGCTGGGGATAGACAAAGCTTGCACCGGCCGTGCCCAGATCCATTGTCGGATTGTGCCCGCGGGTCCAGGTGGAGCCGTACACGGAAACGATCTCGTTCTTCCAGGTGGCACCGAGCTCCTCGAGCCAGTACACGCCTTCAATGGCCTTGTCGCAGAGCATATCGATCAGCTCGGGATCGCCGACATAGTCGCCGCCGACATAGGTCTGCAGCTTGTGGAAGGCGGCGGAGTCGAACAGATAGGTGGCACCGGTATTCTTGTAGGCTTCCAGCTCATCGCGGACTTCGTTCTGCCATACCTTCATCAGCTCGCACTGGGGTTCAAGCACCAGGAAGCTCTCCACGGTGGCAATGCGGTCGGCAGGCATGGTCTGCGTGGCCTGCTTTGCGGGCTGCGCTGCGTTCAGTGCGCTGCCGGCAACCAGCGTGTTGCCGCCGATGGCGCCCATCTTCTCAATGACGATGACGGATGCGCCGTGATTCTGGGCCTCCAGCGCTGCGCTCATGCCTGCGCCGCCGGCACCGACAACCACAACGTCTGCGGTCAGTTCGATGAGATCGGTGGAAACCGCTTCCTTCTCCACGGGCTTGGTGATGCTTTCCTCATCCAGGCCTGCGGCCAGAAGGGCTTCCTTGGCTGCTTCCAGCAGCGCTGTGCTGGTCACGGTTGCGCCGCCCACGGCGTCCACTGCGACGCTCTGCGCGTCCACGATCGCCTGGGGAAGCTGGTCGATGGCGTTGGAACCAACGCCCTGGGTTTCAGAGGGGCCTTCAGCGGTCACGCTGACGATCTTCCCGTCCTCCACCTGCACGGTCACGGTCACGTCGCCGCCAAAGCCCTGGGCGGTCGCGCTCGTTTCCTCGGCGAGGGAGAAGGAGAGGCTGCACAGCATCATAACGGCCAGCAGCACACTGACAAGAGACTGCATCTTCTTCATGGGATGTCCTCCTTTGGAATAGGTTTCCTGGGAATGGCCTTATTATGAAAGACCCAGGGGCGAGGGACAATCCGAAACTTTTGCACTCATGTGACTTTTTTGACATAAATTTCACATAGGTCCTCGGGGCATGCGTTTATGTCTCGCTGCCGACTTCCAGGTAGATATTGATCATAAAGTACCCGTCCTCCTCATAGATCCGCATGTCCCCGCGATGGCTCTCCACGGCCTTGCGGATGAGGCGGATGCCCATCCCGTGGCGGAGCGGATCCGCCTTGGAGGTGGTTAGCTTCGGGTTGGTCTCCAGAACCGAGCCGTCTATGCAGTTGCTGATGACCACGTTCAGGTAGCTCTTGTGCATGTGCATGGAAAAGCGAATGTCGGGGGAGGAAACCTTGGCAGAGGCCTCAATGGCATTGTCCCAGAGGTTGAACAGCAGACTGCAGAGCATCTCCTGGTTGATATCCGGGTTCGCCGGGAGGAGCACATTGAGCGTCACGGGGATCCCCAGCTTCCTTGCCTCCGCGGTCTTCCCGGGCAGGAGCATGTCCACAAAGCTGTTCCCCGTGGACACCTTATCCTCCTGCGACAGGGTTGGCTCGATCGTCTGGTGGATGTAGGCGATGACCTCATCGTTTTTCCCTTCGCGGATCAAGGTCTCCAGGAGAAAGTAGTGCGAGCGGATCTCATGGCGCGGCGAGCGCGTGTGCTCGTGCCTGGTACGAACGGTACATTCTGGTGGCTTTTCTGCCAGAAGATGGAAAAAGAGGCAATGAAAAACACAGACCGTCCTTCCCGCGTGTATGCGGGGAAACGCTCTGTGCCGCGTAAATCCCATGCCGGAGAACTCCGCTCCAGGAAAGGCATAGATTTTTGCACTTGCAAGTGCAAAATCGGAAGGTCGCTCTGAAACCGTATCCAAGTCGTTCCATTCCTCATAAGTGTCCGCTACCACGGTAAGGCTTGCGAATCTACAAACCAGAGATGAAACGAATTTTGGATTTGGCCTGAGATCTGGAGATCTGTTTCTCTTGCAATTCAGCGGCCCAGGACTCATACTGTTCTTCTGATAGGTGAAGTGTACCTATTGGGTCGAAAAAGATGCGATTGGAGGTGCCAGTATGGCTACAATTACTGTTCCGATGATTGTTCCTGAAGACATGGCACCATATTTGAATAATATGGATTCAGGAGATGTGTTCGCGCGAAATGCGATGCTTCTCTATCCCTTTATTCGGAATTTGACCATATCTCATGGC
>JAFUZB010000451.1 GCA_017476845.1 Clostridia bacterium | reverse complement strand
TTTTCTCATCTTTTCTTTCCTTCCTTCTCAATAATACTTCGAATAAGCTCCCCATATTCATCTCCTATCGGAAGCTCGTAATCTACATGTATCCTTTTGCGCGTTGTCATTTTAGTCTCGCCTGACAAGGGATTAGTGCCCTCTTTCTCATACTCTTTCATCCACATACCGACTCCGCGTTTCTGCCATGAAGGCAGCTTATCGTAATTAATTTCTCTGCTGAAAAGGAGTTCATTTTTGTAACTCACACCTTTGCCATTCAGCTCTGATGTCGCCTTGTGAACTGACACCCCTTCTTTTCTAAGCATCCAGTAACAGTGCGAATTAAGAGCATTTCTGTTAGCATCCTCCTGTCTCCATCGGAAGTAATCTTCAACTCTTTCTACATTTGGGAGAGGCACCATTCTGCAATCAAAAGTTGCTGCCATTCCAAGTTCCAGTGAAAACACTGCACTGGCTTCAGCAGCCAGGGTTGAATTGTATTTTCGCACTTTCCTTCCAAATGCATCCTCGCCAACAGCAAACAGTAATGATATCTCATCGCTTTCTGTGTATGCATACACAACTCTGAATCCACAATCCATAAGCGCCTTTGTGGTTTTCACCATCATATCTCTAAATTTTTCATCAAACGGTGCTTCAAAGTTGCAAACTTCTTTTGTAAGCTTTGTAAAGCCCCGACCATCAAGCCTTGCAACCATATAAATGTCAGGAAGTAATACCTGATCTAACGACTGCTCATAAATTCGCATCTTTGCATCCATCTCATCAAAACGCATTTCTTTCTCCTCAAGTTTTATTCATTATTGAAACAGCATCTCTATCTATAGTTCATACCAATAAGTAGCTTCTCTCCATAAATGTTTATTGTTAAATTCACGATGCTGTCCTTCACTTAAACAGCCATCAGAATTAGAATCATCATTTTCAATATATTTCTTCATCGATTCTATATTCCAATCCCCATAACAATAAGCAGGCATTAACCTGTCAAAACATTCTTCACACAATCCATCTGAAGCAAGTTCTAGTTCTTCCTGCATGTAAGGATATTTATTCTCATACTCATATGGGAGATCATATATTGAATAAAGCTTCTCCCCTTTAGGAACGAGCTTAAGGCATTTCCCACATCTGCATCTCCTTATATAATCAAGAGCCTCATAACTATTCCCATCACACCAATTCACGGCGTTTTCACAAGTTGCTATTATTTTCTTAGCTGGTTCTAACGCTATCTCATTACGGTCATATAAAGTGATGGTTCGTCTTACAACATCATTCATTCCTCTCCCAATATCGTGACAACTCATAGTAACTATCCTCCATTACTATTCTCTACTAACAATAGTATTCCTCCCCTGCACAGTTGTCAGTTAACTCGTGGTTGATAAAACGAAGTCGCGGGGGCAGGAGTCGAACCTGCTATCACTTGGGATATGAGCCCTGTATGGTCATTCCGTTCCACTCCCCCCCGCAAAGGCCGGATGAAGGATGTGCGCCCTCCTCTGATGATTACAGGTCACCTGCATCGCTATCTATGCTTATCCGGCAAAAATATCAGTGGACCGCACGGGAATCGAACCCGCCATCTCTGGTGTGCAAAACCAGCGTCACCCCATTGCGACTTCCGGCCCATGGCGCAGAAGACCGTGCCTGTGGCCTTCTGCTATATTTATTTGTTTATCCAGAAGTAAGGAAGTGCCTGCTTTCTCCTTCTGAGAGTGGATAACCGGTTATGATCCGGCACCTTCGGTTTGGAAGACCGATATGCTGCCAATTACACCACATCCACATATTATTTTTGGTATTAAAAAAGGACCTATCCAACACGGACAGATCCCAAAAATCTACAGTTTATTCCGATGCCACTATTAACCTCTAACATCGGACTTTGCCATCTGTCCTGATATATTTTTCTATTCCCCATGTTGATTCTGATGATCTTGAAATGAGCGCACCAATAACAAACGTATCTGCTGTAAAGCCATACGCATTTGTCGCGGTTGTGAATGTCAAATTAGAAATCATCATCTGTTTCATTGAAAGCTTTTTACCTTGCCTTTCTATCTCATCACTAAATCTGTTTAACAAAAAAGGAAGCGACCGCATATTTACATTGATGTTTGCATCAAAATAAATAGGACAGGCACTTCCTATGTACCTACATTAGCACCTGTAATATGAAATGTAAAGCTCTTTTTTACAAAATCACGAAACATCAAATTTCTAACCGTTCTGAAACTTTGCCTTCATTTAGATTAGAAATTGCAGCATCCATCACATTTAACGTGTTACTAGATATAGAAAATTCGTCAGTACTATGTTCTTCAAAAAAACTCACAATCTGCTTAGCTGATACCGGGAAAAAGTTATTGGCATCTACACCAACATCATATCTTCTCTGTCCATCATACCTATTAGTCTCGTTGTACTCCATGCGTGCATGGATATGTCCATGGAGATGGTAACCTCCGCTACCCTTTTTAGGCCAAGATAACATTGGATAATGCATTAAAGAAAAAGCGTTCCCATCTACAGAGATTTTCATAAAATCCTGAATATCTGCAAAAAGCCGCGGGTCATAATTCTTATCATGGTTACCACGAATAAGATATTTCTTTCCATTCAGCTTCTTTATCAAATTATCAGCGTCTTCGATTTTCATATGATGACAGATATCTCCAAGGATATATACAGTGTCATCTTTTTGAACAACAGCATTATAATTCTGCAAAAGAACTTTATCCATTTCCTCAACAGATTCAAATGGTCTGTTCTGCATTGTTATTATTGCCCTATGTCCAAAATGCATATCTGCAGTAAAATATATCATCGTATCAGTCCCTACTTTGCCTCTTCGAATTTTCTCGTCAGAGTATCAACGATGTAAAGTTTCTGATTCCCGAAAGGATCCCCATTTGAGTAAGTCGAGAAAAGATCCAATGTCAGCACTCCACAAGCATCTAGCGGTTCCTCTACAGGTGTATGTCCCACAACCTGATAAAAGAGATCATCCCTGAACATTCGGTAGAAATCAGCCTGAGGTCTTGCCCAGATCGGTGAATTGTCCCTCCACAGTTCCTGCTTACCCATACGGTTAATCCTTGCAAGGATATCCTCAATCTCTTTCATATGATATCCGCAGGTTTGAAAGACAAAACTTTCCGTAAGGCCGGCATGACTGAATAGCACATCATCAATTTTATGGACAAATCTATAACGTTCTTCAAGAACACGTTCCAGTCTGGTAATGCCTTCAATAGCAGTTATCCTTGCCTGGACAGAATATCCCGATTCCATGGCATCCCAAAGATAAGATACATCGTGATTACCATAGCACCACAATGACTGATCATGCTCTTTGCCAAATTCAGCAGCACGATCCAGCGTCTCTTTATATGCGTCTAAAACATTTCCTTTCCCCCAGTCATCTACCAGGTCTCCGAGTATTACGATGTCGTCGTAGCTGTTCTCATCAACTCTATCAGCCACATCAAAAATCCATGGCTTTAGATGTACATCAGGAATCACAAGTACTCTGCTCATTTCAAAAAATCTCCAATTATTCCATCTGTTTCAGTGCTTCACTAATATCAAGATCCTTTACATCCCACAGATCAGAATCCCCCAGCGCGTACTGCAGGATTTGTCCAAGCCTCATATCCGGATGCTTTTTCCATACGTTTGAAATAGCTTTTAGGCATACTTCTATTCTTGCAGGATCCCTTGTTTCATCTTTACCTTCTATTACTTATTCAAGTTCCTGCCGCACCTCTTCTTCGGAATATAGTTTTCCTTCTCTTATGGATTCTTCCGCCTCGTCAAGAGATTTCATAAGACCAAGCAGCGCGGCAGTCTTCCCGATTTCCTCATCATAGGGCTCAAGCTCTTCAAATAGATAATATGGGTATCCTGTGTGCCTGGGATGTTCCTTTATGTGAATGAACATCCCATCATGTCGTCCACCATGAGGCACTAAAGTATATTCCTTGCCAATCTCCAGTTCTTCCTCAGTGAAATAATTACCATCGCCAAGAAAATCATGCTTCCTTCCTATGCATCTGATCTTTCTTGGTGTATTGTCAAATGTGTTAAGATCCTTCGTCATCACAGGACGATTATTATCTGCTGTGCCTGCTTTATTGCCGCTTGCTCTATTGGCAAAAACATCAAGACGCCTTAAAAATTCGCTTTCTTCACAATTCCACAGTTTATCCTGATCAGGAATCACATCCATCACAAATTGACCGAATCTAAGATCCGGATGTTTCTCCCATTCTTCTGCTATTTTGTTTAAAAATGGCCATATTCTATTCTTATCTCTCATCTTTTCTCAATCAAAACTTCCCATTTCTTTACGGCCACAGGGACTAATAGATTATCAACACTTACACCCAAGAGACCGCTGAGAACATAAAGGTTTTCAATCACAAAAAATGATCCTTTATGGCGCCATTTATTAACTGCCTGTGGAGTAATACCCAATTTATCAGCAATAGTCTTGTCTTTTAATCCCTTTGATTTAATCAGATCGCACACCCTATTCTTTGTAGCTTCAATGTCAAGTCCTTTTACCCT
>JAFUZB010000035.1 GCA_017476845.1 Clostridia bacterium | reverse complement strand
TTTGTGGCCTACTGCTATGGCACTGACTACACTCCGGGTCAGTTTGATCCCAGCCTGCCACACCAACAGGCTGCGCCTGTGGTCGTGGTGCCGCCAGAGACCGAGACTCAACTGCAGGAACTGTTGGCAGAGAACGCCGCTCTCCGAGATGAGCTGACCGCTCGCCGCACCGAGCAGCAGCAGACCTATACGCCCAAACCTCTGGAGATCAGCGAATACGAGACCCGAAAGCTCTACATTGATGTCTTGCTTGAAGATGCAGGCTGGACGAAGGGCAAGGACTGGGTGGATGAGGTGAAGCTGCCTGGCATGCCCAATAAGGGCGAGGTGGGTTATGCTGATTGTGTGCTCTATGGGGAGGATGGTCGGGCTCTTGCTGTGATCGAGGCCAAACGTACCTGCGTGGACCTGGCTCAGGGCCGTCAGCAGGCCAAGCTGTACGCCGATCTGCTGGAAAAGCAGTACGGACGTCGCCCAGTCATCTTCCTGACCAACGGTTTCGAAACCCGCATCGACGACGGCCAGTATCCCGAACGCCGGGTAGCGACGATCTACAGCAAGCGGGACCTGGAAAAGCTGTTCAACCTGCGCCGTATGCGTATGTCCATGCAGCATATCATGGTAGATAAGCACATCGCCGGGCGCTATTACCAGGAGGAGGCTATCAAGGCCGTCTGTGAGAGCTTCGATGCCAAGAACCGCCGCAAGGCCCTGCTGGTGATGGCCACCGGAAGCGGCAAGACCCGTACCGTCATTGCCCTGTGCAAGGTGCTGCTGGACAAAGGCTGGGTGAAAAACATCCTGTTCCTGGCAGATCGGAACTCCCTGGTCACCCAAGCCAAACGCAATTTCGTGAACCTGATGCCCGATCTGTCGGTGGTAAATCTGTGCGAGGACAGGAGCAATGTTGGCGCACACTGTGTTTTCTCCACCTACCAGACAATGATGGGCTGTATCGACACAGTGCATGACGAGCACGATGAAAAACTGTTTACTTGCGGGCATTTCGACCTTGTGATCTGCGACGAGGCGCACCGCTCCATCTACAATAAATACCGGGACATTTTCACCTATTTCGATGCTCCGCTGGTGGGCCTGACCGCCACACCCAAGGATGACATTGACAAAAACACCTACGAGATCTTTGAACTGCAGAACGGGGTGCCCACATACGGCTATGAGCTTGCCCAGGCGGTGAGGGACGGCTATCTGGTGGACTTTATCAGCGTAGAGACAACACTGAAATTCATCCAACAGGGTATCGTGTATGACGAACTGTCCGAGGAAGACAAGAAAGCCTATGAAGATACCTTCGAGGATGAAAACGGGGAGCTGCCGGAGAGCATCGCGGCCTCTGCGCTCAACGAGTGGATCTTCAACGAGGACACCATCCGGGAAGTGCTGCGGGTGGTGATGGAGAATGGTCTGAAAATCGACTATGGCAACAAGATCGGCAAGACCATCATCTTCGCCAAGAACCACATGCATGCGGAGAAGATCCTGGAGGTGTTCGGGAAGGAGTATCCCCATCTGAATGGCTGGGCGAAAGTCATCGACAACTACATGACCTATGCCCAGAGCGCCATTGACGAGTTTTCAGATCCGAATAAACTCCCGCAGATCGCCATTTCCGTGGACATGCTGGATACCGGTATCGACGTGCCGGAGGTACTGAACCTGGTCTTCTTCAAAAAGGTGATGAGCAAGGCCAAATTCTGGCAGATGATTGGCCGCGGCACCCGCCTGTGCCCTGGCCTGATTGATGGGCAGGACAAGAGCAGGTTCTATATCTTCGACTTCTGCGGCAACTTCGAATTCTTCCGCATGAACAAGGGTAAGCCCACGGCGAACATGATCGCGCTCTCCGGTGCGCTGTTCAGCCTGAAAGCGCAGATCGCCTTCAAACTGCAGGACATTGCGTATCAGACGGAAGAACTGATTGCCTTCCGGAAAACACTGGTGCAGGATATGCTGGAAAAGGTGTGCGCCCTAAACCGGGAGAACTTTGCCGTCCGGCAGCACATGAAGTATGTGGAGCAGTTCAGCGACCCGGACCGATACCTCACCTTGACCTACGAGGATACACTGGACTTGGCTCGGGAGCTCGCCCCGCTGGT
This sequence comes from Clostridia bacterium, assembly GCA_017476845.1. GTDB lineage: Bacteria > Bacillota > Clostridia > Christensenellales > Aristaeellaceae > UBA2943. Next base: position 2,036 of record JAFUZB010000035.1, on the reverse strand, counting down.
GCAGCCCGATGTGGATGATCCCAAAGCTCTGCGCTTTGACGCGCTGATGTACGGCATAGAGCTGGCCTATCTCGCGAGAAAGAAATACAACCGTGCCCGCTACGACCTCACGAAGAAGGTTGGTGCGGTGGCCAGGGTGGCCAATATTCCTGAGATCATCGCCCAGCAGGAGCTGATCCAGAAGATTTTGACCACGGATTATGTGGATAACGCGGGTATCAATGAGTTTGAGCATATCCGAGAGAACATCCGTGATTTGCTTAAATATATCCCCATCAACCACACAAAGTACGAAACCAATTTTGACGATGAGATCCTCTCCATGGAATGGAAAGAGCCTGAACTGGAAAACGATGACCTGAAGAACTACAAGGCGAAAGCGGAATTCTATGTCCGCCATCATCAGGATCAGGCTGTCATCGCGAAGCTGAGAAGCAATGTACCTCTGACGGAAGAAGATGTGCATGAGCTGGAAGGCATTCTCTGGAGCGAGGTCGGCACAAGGGAAGACTATGAGCGGGAAATCGGGGCTGTACCGCTGGGCGAATTTGTCCGGGGCATCGTCGGCATGGACATGACTGCTGCTAAGGCCGCCTTCGCGGAGTATCTGGACAACGCGGAGTTGGACAGCCGGCAAATCTACTTTGTCAACCAGATCGTGGAGTACATCGTCCATAATGGATTGATGAAAGAAATGTCCGTGTTGCAGGAGCCGCCGTTCACCGACCAGGGAAGCATTGTGGAGGTGTTCACCGATCTTTCCGTGTGGATGGGCATCAAGAAAGTGATTGATCAGGTGAATGCCAATGCGGTGGCTGCATAAGCCTAAAACGAATCATAACAGAAGGTTTTGGCTGGAGAATCCATCCCGGCAAATTGAAAGCTGTCGGAGATACACTTCAAATAGTGCGCGGACGAATCGTCTTTGCTGTGTGTTAGCTTCGGGAGATTGTTGTACCTCTCATACGGAGGTTCCTTTTTGCAGTGCGCCTTGCCGTTTGTTCAGCATTCGGTAAAATCCCGGTACAAAGTATAGGGACGTCACCACAACCGATACGATATCCGATATGGGCTCTGCGAGCACGACACCGAGCACCTTGTTCTTCATGATGAGCGGCAGAATAAAGAGCAGCGGGATATGAAGGACAAGCTTTCGGATGATGACCATCGCAAGGCTGGATTTTTCCTGGCCGGTGGACAGATAGATCTGCTGAAAAACGGTCTGGATGGGAAGGATAAAGAAGCCGGCTGTATTGACTCTGACCATCCAGGTGGCCTCGCGAATCACATCTGCATCCGGCGTGAAGATCCGGATAAACACGACAGGAAAGAGCTCCAGCAACGCGGTCATGATGCCAAAGAAGATCAGCTGGTAGCGCATCAGCGTGTTGACCGTCTGCCTGACTCTGTCGTAGTCTTTACTGCCGAAATTATAGCTGAGGAGCGCTTGTGCTCCCTGGTTAATGCCGTTGCTCGGCATCCAGATGGCCATGGAGAGGCTGACGGCCAGTGTCATACCAAGTGCGGAGATGTCGCCGCCGTACTTTTGCGCGGAGGCATCGGTCACAACCGTCAGGATGGCCACGGTGATCTGCATGAGAAAGGGAGAGAATCCAAGCGATACAATAGCCGCCAACAAGGCGCCTTTGGGAGCCATATAGCGCCATTTCAACTGCAGCCTGCTCTTGTCGCTTGCCAGAAACCGGATGCTGCATACCGCAATCAAAAGCTGGGACAGCACGGTTGCAATCGCGGCGCCGGCGACGCCCATATGGAACGTAAAGATCAGAATGGGATCCAGGATGACATTGCACAGTGCGCCGCTGATGACATAGATCATGGCCTGTTTTGTCGCACCTTGCGTGATGACGAACTGCAAGAACCCCATGTAACCCATGATGGCGACTGCGCCGAGCGAATAGATGCGCATATAGGTGGCCGCCGCATCAATGGAGACATCGCTTGCGCCCAAAAGATACATGATGGGTGTGGCATTCAGGTAGAAAACGAGGGTGATGACCAGGCCGCTCAAGGTG
>JAFUZB010000450.1 GCA_017476845.1 Clostridia bacterium | reverse complement strand
GGCGCTGTCCTCCGGACATCTCCCTGGGATAGCGCTTCTCAAAGCCCTTGAGATCGACCAGCTCCAGCATCTCCATGACACGTGTCTGGGTTTCGGCCTTGGAAACCTTGCGCATCTTCAGGCCAAAGGCCACGTTGTCAAAGACCGTCATATGGGGAAAGAGCGCATAGGACTGAAAGACAAAGCCGAAATTGCGCTTGTGGAGCGGAACGTGGGTGATGTCCCTGCCGTCAAAGAGGATGGTGCCCTCGTTGGGTTCGGAGAAACCCGCAATCAGGCGTAGGGTGGTGGTCTTGCCGCAGCCGGAGGATCCCAGCAGACTCACGAACTCCCCACGGTTAACCTCCAGATGGAAGGAACGCAGGATGATGTTCTTATCGTAACCGGCGGTAATATTGTTAAGCTCAAGCAGGGCCATAGGGTCATCATCCTTTCCGTGGTCTTCAGGTGGCAAGGGGATTGATCTTCCGCGCCAGGCGGTTAAAGAGGCTGGAGACGAGCATGGTGACGACGATCATGACCATGGCAATGGCACTGGCCTGCGTCCAGTCGCGAAGACTCATCGCGTACTGGTAGACCATGGTGGAAAGCACCTGCGTGTCGGTTGCGCCCAGAAGCTGGGGCGTGGTGTAGGCTGTCATGCATCCGGTAAAGACAAGCACTGCGCCGGTGACAAGCCCTGAGATGCTTAGGGGAAACACAATCCGAAGGAAGGCGACAAAGCGGGTCGCGCCCAGACTTCCGGCCGCTTCTGTGAGATCCTGGGGGATGGAATCCATGACGCCCAGAAGAGAAAGAATCATCTGCGGGAGGAAGAGCTGGACAAAGCCCATGGTCATGGAGAATTCATTGTACAGAAGGGACTGGGGCCGGGAAAAGAGCCCCGAGGACACCAGGAATTGATTGACGATGCCGCGCCTTCCGAGAATAACCATCCAGGAGAAGGAGCGGATGACCGGGCTGGTAAACATGGGGAAGACCGCGAGGGCCATCATGGTTCCCTTGTGACGGGAGTAGCGGGAAATGTAATAGGCGGAGGGGAAGCCGAGGATCGCGCACAGGACGGTGCTCAGCAGACACAGCCTTACGCTTCGCCCGAAAACCTGCTGGAAATAGACCGAATGGAAGAGGGTAATGTAGTTCTCCAGAGAAAAGCCTGTGTCCGGAAAAAAGGTGGACAGCAGGATGGAGAACAGCGGGATGAGCATGAAAACCACAATAAAAAGCACGCCCGGGAGTACCAGGAGCAGCCAGATACCTTTTTTCAGGGAATGCTTCATGCTCTTCTCTCCTTTGTGCGTGCGACGGCGCAAAAAGTGGAACGATGTCTTCGGAATGATCAAAATCGTTCGGAAAACATCGGGAGTATAGCACAGATATTTCTGTGCCGTCAATGCGCCGGACAAAAGAAAAGGAAACAAAAATAAGAAGATTTCGGACATCTTTCCATCTGCATATGCAGCAATGGCGGATGAGATGGAATAATCACCAAAGTTCGTTTTTCCCTGGGGCACAGGCCTATTGAGAGTCAGGGGAGGCAAAGGGGAAAGCGGTTGCTTTTCCGTATAGCTCTGGTACAATCCCCGGTGATGACATGCATGGCAGGGACAGCGGCAGATCTGTCCCTTGCAAGGAGGAGAATACCCATGGCGGACACAGAAAAGTTTGCAATGACATCGTTCCGGGACATGCCGTATCATCGGCCGGATATCGCGGCCTTTGGTGAGGCAATGAAGAAAGCGACCGAGGAGATGCAAAGGGCCGAAAGCTATGCGCAGGCGCGGGATATCTTTCTCTCGCTCCAGGAGAAGGAGTGTGAGGTCGACACCCTGTTTTCCCTGTGCTCGGTGCGCAACACCATCGACACTGGGGATGCGTTCTATGACAGTGAGATCCGTGCTCTCCGGGCGGAATATGCCACGCTGATTCCGCTGGAGAAGGCCTGGAAGGAGGCACTGGCAGGATCGAAGTTCCGGGAGGAGTTCACGCGCGAGTTCGGGCAGCAGCTGCTGCTTCAGGTGGACGCCGAGCTCAAGACCCTGGACGAAAGTATCGTGGAGGATACGATCCGTGCAGGGGAGATCTCCCAGGCCTATCAGAAGGACAGCGCCATGGCCAAGACCGTATTTCGCGGCGAGGAGTGCAATTTCTACGGACTCCTCAAGCACATGGAGAGCACGGACCGCGAAGAGCGGCGGGAGGCATTCCATGCCTGGGCGGCGCTCTATGCACAGATCAGTCCTCAGCTGGATGCCCAGTACGATGAACTGGTGCATCTGCGTGACGGCATGGCCCGCAAGCTCGGGTTCACAAGCTTCACCGACCTGGCGTACCTGGAAAGGGGCAGGTTTGATTACACGCAGGAGGACGCTGCGGTCTTCCGCAGGCAGATCCTGGAGCATGTCACGCCCTTTGTGGCGGAGCTTCGCGAGAGGCAGCGTCAGCGCCTGGGGCTGGACCTGCTCTGCTACTACGATGAAGCCCTGATCTTTCCGGAGGGCAATGCGGATCACGAGGGCGATATGGAAACCCTGGTGGGCAAGGCACAGGCCATGTACCGCGAGATGAGCCCAGAGACGGCGGAATTCTTCGATTTCATGGTGAAGTACCAGCTCTTTGATCTTGAGAGTCGTCCGGGCAAGCGGATGGGCGGCTATATGACGCGCTTCCCCGGCTACAAGGCCCCGTTTATCTTCAGCAATTTCAACGGGACGAGCGCCGATGTGGATGTCCTGACCCACGAGGCCGGCCATGCCTTCCAAGGGTATCTGGCCATGCGCAGCATCCCGATTAGTGCCCTGCAGGGGTCGACTTCCGAGATCAACGAGATCCACTCCATGACCATGGAGCATTTCGCCTACCCGTGGATGGAGAGCTTCTTTGGAGAAAGAAGTGAGCAGTACAAGACGGCGCATCTCATCGGGGCGATCTCCGTGATCCCCTACATGGCCTGCGTGGATGAATTCCAGCACAGGATGTATGAGAAGATCGACCTCACGCCCATGGAGCGGCGAAGTGTCTGGCGGGAGATCGAGAAGAAGTATATGCCCTGGCGGGACTATGACGGGGAAACGTTCCTGGAGGAAGGCGGTTTCTGGATGCAGAAGCAGCACATCTTCCTCTATCCCTTCTATTACATTGATTACGCGCTCGCACAGATGTGCGCCTTCCAGTACTACGGAAGGATGAAGACCGACCGCAAGGCGGCCTGGGAGGATTATCTCAGGCTGTGCCGCGCAGGCGGAACCAAGGGCTATTTTGATCTTCTCGAGGAGGGCAATCTGCTTAATCCCTTCCATGAGGGAACGGTAAAGGCCAGCATCGGACATGTCATAGAGGAGCTGCGGCAGCGCTACTGAGAAAGCAAGCGTCCTCTAAAATACGGCACAGCCCACGGAACAGTTTCTACCTTCCGTGGGCTGTGTCCGGCTAGCAGCAAGATAAGGGGGATGAGGCAGATGCCACTTGCAGCCATCACGCATGCGAAAGCATGGATCGGAGAGCTTTTCTCTCAAAGCGGGGGTAGTCATGATGCCGCGCACACGCTGCGCGTGTATCGGACGGCCATGAAGATCGCGGATACGGAGAAAGCGTGTGACAGAGATATCGTGGCGCTGGGGGCACTGCTGCATGACGCGGACGACACCAAGCTCTTTGGCACTGTGGGCAATGCCAATGCACGCGCCTTTATGGAAAAAGAAGGCCTTAGCCAGGAGATGCAGGACAGGATCTGCAATGTGATCAACGGAGTTTCCTTCAGCCACAATCGCGGAAAGGTGCCGGAAACACTGGAAGGGAAGATCGTGCAGGATGCGGACCGTCTGGATGCGATCGGCGCGATCGGGATCGCCAGAGCCTTCGCCTTCGGCGGAGAGCACGGGCGGGCCCTGGAGGACACCATAGCGCACTTTCACGAAAAGCTCCTTCGCATTTCAGGAGAGATGCAGACAGCCTACGGAAGACACGAAGCAGCGAAGCGGCATGAGATGATGGTGCGCTTCCTGGAGGCGTACAGAAAAGAAACAGAAGAATGAAGGGGCCAACGCTTCTCTCGGGCCGAAATGGGGCAGGCAGGCCCGAAGCTTTGGCAGGCAAAGAGATCAGGCGATCCCAAGCCTTATCCCGCTGCTTTTCGGATGCACAAATCGGTCGCATATCCACCTAATCCGCCTTATTGACGAAAGCCATATGAATCCCTATAATGCGCATGATCATTCTTTAAGTTGATCCGGGAGGTCAGCAAGATGATTCCGTCGGGGACAGTCTATCTGTCTTTCGTCTGTTCATCTTGCTGCTGTGGCAGCTTTTTTTGTGGAGGTGACGGACGGATGCTTGAGACAAGGTATACGGCGGCGCACGACCCGCGTATGACGGGCGTTCTTTCCCGTTTTCAAAAGGATTCCTATTGCATTTTTCCCGGTTTCTGTGACGTGCATGTGCACTTCAGAGAGCCGGGTTTTTCTTATAAGGAGACCATTCGCACGGGCTCTCTGGCCGCGGCGCACGGAGGGTATACCACCGTGTGTGCCATGCCGAACCTGAATCCGGTGCCCGACAGCCCGGAGCACCTGGCCCTGGAGATCGAGGAAATCAAAAAACAGGCTGTGATCCGTGTTCTGCCCTACGGCGCCATCACCGTGGAGGAAAAGGGCGAAGTCCTTTCAGACCTTGCGGGGATGGCAGAGCAGGTGGTTGCCTTTTCGGATGACGGACACGGCGTGCAGAGCCTGGAGCGCATGGAGGAAGCGATGCGCTCCGCCAAGGCGCTGGGCAAGGTGATCGCGGCGCACTGTGAGGACAACACGCTGGTTCGGGGCGGATGCATTCATGACGGCACCTATTCCGAAGCACACGGTCTTCCCGGAATCTGCTCGGAGAGCGAATGGGGACCCATTGCGCGGGATATTGAGCTGGTGCGCCGCACGGGCTGTGCCTACCATGTCTGCCACGTGTCCACAAAGGAGAGCGTGGCGCTCATCCGCAAGGCCAAGGCGGAGGGTGTCAATATCACCTGCGAGACTGCGCCGCATTACCTGGTGTTGGATGAGACGGACCTTGAGGACAGCGGAGACTTCAAGATGAATCCGCCGCTCAGGTCTCCTGAGGACAGGAAAGCGCTCATTGCCGGCGTGCAGGACGGGACGATCGATATGATTGCCACCGACCATGCGCCCCACGGTCTGGAGGAGAAGCGCAGAGGTCTCAAGGGGAGTCCCTTTGGGATCGTGGGACTGGAAACCGCCTTCCCGGTTCTCTATACGAATCTGGTGCTGCCGGGGCTGATTTCCCTGGACCGGCTCATTGCACTGCTCACGGAGGCGCCGCGCAGGCGCTTTGGGATCGCCGAGGATCCGGACAGTTTCAGCATCTGGGACCTGGAGGCGACAGAGACGATAGATCCTGAAACCTTCCTTTCCATGGGACGGGCCACACCGTTTCGCGGAAACAGGGTGAAAGGCGTATGTATGGCAACGGTATATCAAGGCAACATTGTGTATCTCAGAGAGGAAGCATAAGGGAGGAAAACGACCATGGCAAAGCGCACTGACATCAAGAAAATCCTGATTATCGGTTCCGGCCCCATTGTGATCGGACAGGCGGCAGAGTTTGACTATGCCGGAACACAGGCCTGTCTCGCCCTGAAGGAGGAAGGCTACGAGGTGGTCCTGGTTCACTCCAATCCGGCCACCATCATGACCGACACGACCATTGCCGACAAAGTTTACATGGAGCCGCTGACGCTGGAGTATGTGGCCCGCATCCTGCGCAAGGAGCGGCCGGATGCCATCGTCCCTGGCATCGGCGGTCAGACCGGTCTGAACCTGGCCATGCAGCTGGAGCGCAAGGGCATTCTTCGCGAGTGCCACGTAGAGCTCCTAGGCACGTCCTCCTCCTCCATTGAGCGCGCCGAGGACCGCGAATTGTTCAAGGAAATGTGCCAGTCCATCGGCGAGCCCACGATCCCCTCGGAGATCACCTACTCCCTGGAGGAGGCAAAGGTGGCTGCCGAGAAGATCGGCTATCCTGTTGTACTGCGCCCTGCCTTCACTCTGGGCGGAACGGGCGGCGGCTTTGCCAACAATCCCGAGGAGCTGGAGACGATCGGCATCAATGCCTTCCGTCTCTCGCCCGTGCACCAGGTGCTTATTGAAAAGTCCGTGAAGGGCTATAAGGAGATCGAGTTTGAGGTCATGCGCGACAGCGCGGACCATGCCATCACCATCTGCGGCATGGAGAACGTGGATCCCGTGGGTGTGCATACCGGCGACTCCATTGTGGTCGCGCCCATCATGAGCCTTTCTGACAGCGAGCTGAAGATGCTCAATGACAGCGCGATCCGCATTATCCGCGAACTGAAGATCGAGGGCGGATGCAATGTCCAGTTTGCCCTGCATCCCACCACCGGGGAATACTTCCTTATTGAAGTAAACCCGCGCGTATCCCGTTCCTCCGCGCTTGCCTCCAAGGCGAGCGGCTATCCCATCGCGCGCGTCACGGCGAAGATCGCCGTGGGTATGCTGCTGGAGGATATCGCTATCGCCAACACAAATGCGGCCTTCGAGCCCTCCCTGGATTATGTCGTGGCTAAGTTCCCTCGCTTCCCCTTCGATAAGTTTGCTCAGGCGCCGAACCTTCTGGGCACACAGATGAAGGCGACAGGCGAGGTCATGGGCATCGGCGACAATCTGGAGGAGTGCATGCTCAAATCGGTGAGCTCCCTGGAGATCGGGGTAAATCACCTGTATATGCCAAAGTTTGACGGGATGTCGGAGGAAGAACTCCTGACCTACGTCTCTGATTTCCGTGCCGATGCGATCTTCGCGATCACCGAGCTCATCCGCCGTGGAACGGACCTCGACTTGGTCTATGAAAAGACCATGATCACCCCGCTCTTCCTGGAGTCGATTAGGAAGATCACCGATATGGAGAAAACCTTGCAGGCGCATCCCGGCGATATGGAGACCTTGAAGGCGGCCAAACGGATGGGATTCTCCGACGGGTGCATCGCAAGACTGTGGAACGAGAGCGAAACCGAGGTTTGGCGCAGGCGCCGTGAAAGCCACATCCATCCCGTGTACCGCATGGTGGATACCTGCCATACCGGTGCCTATATCCCGTATTTCTACTCCTCCTACACCGGAGAAACGGCCTCCCGTCTCACGCAGAAGCGGAAGATCGTCGTGCTCGGCGCAGGCCCGATCCGTATCGGTCAGGGCGTGGAGTTTGACTATTCCACGGTCCATGCCGTTATGACCATCCGCAAGGCGGGGTATGAGGCGATCATCATCAACAATAACCCCGAGACAGTGTCCACGGACTATACCACCGCCGACAAGCTCTACTTTGAGCCGCTCACCCCCGAGTCGGTCATGGATATCATCGACTTTGAACAGCCCGAGGGCGTGATTGCGAGCCTTGGCGGACAGACGGCGATCAACCTGGCTGCCCCGCTCATGGAACGCGGCGTAAAGCTCATCGGGACGGACTGCGAGGCCATCGACCGCGCGGAAAATCGTGACAGCTTTGAAAAGGTCCTGGAGACACTGCATATTCCGCAGCCCAAGGGCCGCGCCGTGACCAGCATTGAGGAGGGCGTGGCCGCGGCCGAGGAGATCGGCTATCCGGTGCTCGTGCGCCCCTCCTTCGTGCTCGGCGGACGCGCGATGCAGATTGTGGGCAACGAAACGCAGCTGCGTCAGTACCTGCGTACAGCCGTGGAGATCGATGCCGACAAGCCCGTGCTTGTGGATAAGTATATCCAGGGCAAGGAGGTTGAGGTTGATGCCATCTGTGACGGCCACAACGTCTTTGTCCCCGGCATCATGGAACTGGTGGAGCGGACCGGCGTGCACTCCGGTGACTCCATCAGCGTCTATCCGGCATTCTCCATCTCTAACCGCGTCAAGGGCGTGATCCTCCAGTACGCCAAGGCATTGGGCCTGGGCATCGGGATCGTTGGTCTCTACAACATCCAGTTCATCGTCGACCGCGACGAGAACGTGTATATCATTGAGGTGAACCCGCGCTCCTCGCGCACGGTGCCCTTCCTCTCCAAGAGCACGGGATACAGCCTGGCAGACATTGCCACCGAGGTCATTCTTGGCAAGTCACTCAAGGAGCTGGGCATCTTCGATATCTATCCCGAGGAGAAGAAGCGCTGGTATGCCAAGGTGCCGGTGTTCTCCTTCAACAAGATTCAGGGCCTGGACGCCTACCTGAGCCCGGAGATGAAGTCTACGGGCGAAGCGATCGGCTATGACGACAAGCTCAACCGGGCCCTGTACAAGGCCCTGCAGGCGGGCGGTATGCACCTGCAGAACTATGGTACCGTCTTTGCCACTATCGCGGACTGTGACAAGGAGGAAGCCCTCCCTCTGATCCGCCGCTTCTATGAGTTGGGCTTCAATATCGAGGCGACCGGCGGAACTGCGGACTTCCTCAAGGAGAACGGTATCCGCACCCATGTGCTGCGCAAGATTTCCGACGGCAGCGATGAGATTCTCGAATCCATCCGCCAGGGCCATATCGCCTACGTCATCAATACCCGGGATATCGGCTCGGACAGCACCCTCTCCGACGGCCATGCGATCCGCCTGTGCGCGACGGAAAACAATGTCACGATCTTTACGGCGCTAGATACCGTGCGCGTCGTGCTGGACGTGCTGGAGGAGACAACACTCACGATCTCCATGATCAATGCGTAAGGAGGCACCATGCGGGAAGAAACACTACAGATCCTGGAGCATCGGGAGATCGCGGAAAAGGTGTATCGCCTCACACTCGGGGGAAAGGTCGGGGCGCTTCATCCTGGGACGTTTGTCAATCTCTCCCTGCCCGGCTTCTTCCTTAGGCGCCCGATTTCCGTATGTGACGCCGAAGAAGACCGCCTGACCCTCATCTACAAGGTGGTGGGGCGTGGGACGGAAAGCCTCTCTGGGATGCACAAGGGAGAACTGCAGGTTCTCCTGGAGCTGGGGAACGGCTATGACCTGTCTCTTGCAGGGGACCGTCCACTGCTTGTAGGCGGCGGGGTCGGCGTTCCGCCGCTCTATATGCTGGCAAAAAGGCTGGTGGCGCGCGGGGCGCATCCGACCGTGATCCTTGGGTTTAACAGGCGTTCGGAGATATTCCTGGAGGAGGATTTCCGCGCCCTTGGCTGCGACGTTCGTGTCACGACGGTCGACGGAAGCTATGGCACAAAGGGCTTTGTCACAGACGCCATGAAGGGGCTGGCATACACCTTCTTCTATACCTGTGGCCCCCGTCCCATGCTCAGGGCCGTGTACGGGGCCGCTGAAAGTGACGGCGAGTTCAGCTTTGAGGAGCGTATGGGATGCGGGTTCGGTGCCTGCATGGGCTGCTCGTGCAAAACGAAGGATGGATATAAGCGGGTGTGCAAGGAAGGCCCAGTCTTCCGGAAGGAGGAGATCGTGTGGGACGACTGAATGTGCGACTGTGCGGAATCGAACTGGACAATCCGGTCATTCCCGCGAGCGGAACCTTCGGATTCGGATACGAGTTTGCACAGCTCTACGACATTAACTGCCTGGGTACCTTCTCCTTTAAGGGAACGACGCGGGAGCGCCGCTTTGGCAACCCGACGCCCCGCATCGCCGAGTGCACGGCGGGGATGATCAATGCGGTGGGGCTGCAGAATCCCGGCGTGGATGAGGTCATCGGCAAGGAACTGCCCCAACTCAAGAAGGTATTTCATAAGCCTGTCATGGCCAACATCTCGGGCTTCTCTTTGGAGGAGTACCGCGAGGTGGCGGAAAAGCTGGAGGCGGTAGACCAGATCGGCTGGCTGGAGGTGAACATCTCCTGCCCCAATGTCCATGGCGGCGGGATGACCTTTGGCACCCAGCCTGATGCGGCAGCCTCGGTGGTCAAGGCGGTCAGGGAAGTTACGAAAAAGCCTCTCATCGTCAAGCTCTCTCCGAATGTGACGGATATTGTGGCCATCGCGAAAAGCTGCGAGGATGCAGGGGCGGACGGCATCAGCCTGATCAACACCCTTCTGGGCATGCGCATGGACCTTAGGACAAAAAGGCCTGTTATCGCTAATGTCATGGGCGGTTTCTCGGGACCTGCGATTCTTCCCGTTGCCCTGCGCATGGTCTATCAGGTGTATGCGGCCGTAAAGATTCCGGTGGTCGGTATGGGCGGCGTCAGCAGCGCGGAGGACGTCATCGAGATGATGCTGTGCGGCGCAACGGCGGTGGAGGTCGGTGCGGCCAACCTGGTGAACCCCTTTGCCTGCCGGGATATCATACGTGACCTGCCTGCCGTCATGGACCGCTATGGGATCGACATTCTGGAAGAAATCATTGGAGGAGGACATCTGAAATGAGCCATCATGTGATTATTGCGTGCGATTTTGCCTCCCGCGAGGAGACACTGCGCTTTCTGGCGCCCTTTGAAGCGGCCCAGGGGGAAAAGCCCTGGCTGAAGATCGGGATGGAGCTGTACTATGCCGAGGGCCCGCAGATGGTCCGAGAACTGAAGGAAAAGGGGTACCACATTTTCCTGGACCTGAAGCTGCACGATATTCCCAATACGGTGAAAAAGGACATGCGTGTGCTCAAGGACCTGGATGTGGACATGGTGAATCTCCATGCCTCGGGCGGCATCGCCATGATGCGCGCGGCCGTCGAGGGACTGACTCGGGAGGACGGCACGCGCCCGATCCTCATTGCCGTAACCCAGCTCACCAGCACCTCGCAGGAAGTGATGGAGCAGGAGCTGCTCATCGAAAAGCCGCTGGATAAGGTGGTCATGCACTATGCAAAGAACGCCAGGGAAGCCGGGCTGGACGGTGTGGTCTGCTCGCCGCTTGAGGCGGGAAAGGTCCACGAGGTATGCGGTGCGGACTTTGTCACGGTGACACCCGGTGTGCGCTTTGCCGGAGGCGAAGTGGGTGACCAGGTGCGCGTGACGACGCCTCAGCGGGCAGGGGAGATCGGATCGGATTATCTGGTCATGGGCCGTCCGATCACCGGAAGCGAGGATCCCGTGGAAGCCTATGCGCGGGCGACGCGTGAGTTCCGTCAGGGTGCGGAGAAGAGATAAAGAGATAAGTTGAAAAGACGAGGAGGAGCGTAAGCATGGATAACAGAAGCACACGGATTGCGAGGGATCTTCTCTCCATTCAGGCCGTCATTCTCCGGCCGGACGAGCCCTTCACCTGGGCCAGCGGGATCAAGAGCCCGATCTACTGTGACAACCGCCTGACGCTGACGGCGCCCGAGGTGCGCACCGATGTGGAGACGGGCCTTGCGGAGCTGATTCGCGAAGCCTACCCGGAGGTAGAGGTCCTGATGGGCACCTCGACTGCGGGGATTGCGCATGCGGCCATCGTCGGTCATCTCCTGGGACGGCCCATGGGGTATGTCCGCTCCAGTGCCAAGGACCATGGCAGGCAGAACCAGATTGAGGGCAGACTGGAGAAGGGCCAGAAGGTGGTTGTGGTGGAGGATCTGATCTCCACCGGCGGGAGCGTACTGGATGTGGTGCAGGCGCTTCGCGATGCAGGCGCCGAGGTGCTCGGTATCGCCTCCATCTTCACCTACAACATGAAAAAGAGCGAGGAAAGGCTAGGCGAGGCGAAGGTGGTCAATCATTCGCTGACCAACTTTGATGTCCTCGTTCAGGCTGCCGCGGAGACCGGTTATGTGCGCACAGAGGATGTCACCCGCCTCATCGCCTTCCGCGATCATCCCTCCGACGAAAGCTGGATTCATGCATGAGACATCTGATCGATATTCTTGATCTGAGCCTGAGCGAGATCGACAGCCTTATCCGCACGGCGGAGGATATCATTGCCCATCCCCAGGACTATGCGGAGAAGTGCCGCGGGCAGATCCTGGCCAGCCTTTTCTATGAGTCGAGCACGCGCACGCGCCTGAGCTTTGAGTCAGCTATGTGCAGCCTGGGCGGCAGCGTCATCGGGTTTGCGGATGCGGAGACCTCCTCCGCCTCCAAGGGGGAAAGTCTGCAGGATACCATCAAGGTGGTCAGCGGATATGCGGATATCATCGCCATGCGGCATCCCAGGGACGGTGCGGCACTTGCGGCCGCGCTCTACGCGGACGTGCCGGTCATCAACGCAGGGGACGGAAGCCATAACCATCCGACGCAGACATTGACCGATCTTCTCACCATCCACAGGGAGAAGGGAAAGATCAGCGGGATGACAGTGGGACTTTGCGGTGACCTCAGGTACGGACGTACCGTGCACTCCCTGATTGAGGCGCTCTCGCGCTATCCCAATATGCGCTTTATCTTCATCGCGCCCGAGGAGCTGCGCATGCCCGAGTATGTGCTGGAAATGTTGGAGACGCTGGGGCAGCCCTATGTGGAGACTGATGACCTGGACAGTGTGCTGCCTGAGCTGGATATCCTCTATATGACGAGGATTCAGCGCGAACGCTTTGAGGACAGCCTGACCTATGAACGCCTCAAGAACAGCTATATTCTCACCCGCGATCGAATCCAGGGGGCAAAGCCGGACATGGCGATCATGCATCCCCTGCCCAGGGTCAACGAGATCGCTCCGGATGTGGATGAGGATCCACGCGCAGCCTATTTCCGGCAGACCAAGAACGGAAGATACATTCGCATGGCCCTGATTCTTAAGCTCCTATCGGAGCGCGCAGGCAACTTCCAGCTGATCCCGGGGGATGCCGCGCAGGCGGGCTATCGGCCGTGTCCCAACGGCCGCTGCATTACGCGAAGCGAAATGCAGATCAAGCCCTACATCCGAAGGGGACGAACGAGTCAGGAACCGGCAAGATGTCTCTATTGCGATACCAAGCTCAAATATTGAGGGTGAGGTACTCACAAATTCCTGGTCGAATGCTCTGTCAAGAGACAGGGTTGCATAAGTTCACATGTGTGTATCCCGGCTGATGTTGCAGCCGGGATTTTTCAGGTACATGGGGCAGGGGCAGTTACCAAAAAGTGCGTACTTGTGTGTCTGCGTGGGCTCGGATATGATGCAGGCACGGTACTCGTGCCGAATTTCATAAGGAGGACAGAGCATATGGCACTTAAGCAACTTGCTGCATGGAACGTGCAGCTCGCTCCCGCCGCCTGCGGTGCAGCCTGTGGCGCAGCCGACAAGCCTGCCGAGGAAAAGCCCGCCGCCTGCGGTGCAGCCTGTGGCGCGGCCGACAAGCCTGCCGAGGAAAAGCCCGCCGCCTGCGGTGCGGCCTGTGGCGCGGCCGACAAGCCCGCTGAGGAAAAGCCCGCTGCCTGCGGTGTTGCCTGTGGCGCAGTCGACAAGTAAGACTGGGACACCCCGGCTGCCATGCGCAGCCGGGGCGAATGTGCTGGAGACCGGGGGAGAAGACCATGAAATCCTATTTTGCCTTCCAATGGCACATTACCGATGACTGTGACCAGAGGTGCAGGCACTGCTATATCTTTGCGGAAGACACATGCAAGAAGCTCGATACCATGACCTGGGAGCAGATGAAAGAAGTCCTCTTCAACATTGAGGATTTCTGCGAGATGTACACAAGAGCGCCGTATATTTATCTCACGGGCGGAGATCCCATCCTGCATCCCGAGTTCTGGCCGCTTCTGGAGCTTCTGGCGATGCATCATATCCCCTTTACGATCATGGGCAATCCCTTTCATCTTACCGAGCGCGTCTGTGAGAGGATGCATCTTCTGGGGTGCGAAAAGTACCAGCTATCCATTGATGGATTGGAGAAGACTCACGACTGGTTCAGAAAGCCGGGGAGTTACAGGGAGACACTGGCAAAGATCCCGCTTATCAACGCATCGGGCATGCGCAGTGTCGTTATGACAACGGTGAGTGGCACCAATATCGATGAAGTCCCCGGGATCATGGACGTGGCGGTAGAGGCAGGGACATATGTGTATGCCTTTGCACGCTACTGTCCCACCAGTGAGGAGAAGGATACGGGGATGACGCCGCAGCGCTATCGAGAACTTCTGGATACACTGGATGCCAAAATCAAGGCCTATGAGGCGGAGGGCTGCGATACCTATTTCAACCGCAAGGATCATCTGTGGACCCTGTACCAGTATGAAAAGGGCGAGTTTCTTCTCCCGGAGGGGGAAAGCGGGATGATCTACGGTGGCTGCAACTGTGGCAACTGCCATCTGACCATTCTGCCCTCAGGGGATGTGTATGCCTGCAGAAGGGTACAAAACAGCCGCGTAGGGAATGCCTTGGAGGATCGTCTGGCGGATCTGTGGGTGGCGGAGATGGAAGCCTACCGGGAGTATGACAGATTCAGCAAGTGTGCAAAATGCGAGCTTCTACCCTATTGCCGGGGTTGCCCTGCCGTAGCTTCGGGCGCTTCAGGGGACTTCTATGCGCCCGATCCGCAGTGCTGGAAGCAGGTGAACTGTCTCACCGGTGAGCGACTTTTGGAGGGATGATGATGGATGTCCAGACCTGTCTGACCAAGCTCAAGCTCGTAGGTGTCCTGGATTTTGCGACGGTAGATGAAGAAGGGGCACCGCAGGTGCGCAATATCTCAGCTATCCACTTTGAGGGCACGGATCTGTACTTCCTCACGGCCAGGGGCAAGTACTTTGCCTCCCAGCTTAGGGCTGATGGACGGGTGCAGATCCTGGGCTACACAAAGTACAAGGAAACTATCCGATTGAGCGGACGGGTGGAGACACTTACGGAGGCGGAACAGAAAAAGTGGCGGGATGTCCTGTACAGAGAGCAGCCCTACCTGGAGAATGTTTATCCCGGGGAGACGAAGAACATTGATGAGATCTATGTGCTTCGTGCCTACACCATCTCCTATTTCTGCCTTTCGACACGGCCGATTACCCGGGCCTACTTTTCTGTAGGGGGTGCGCCTGAAATCAGACGCGGCTATCGGATCGGTGACGACTGTATTCATTGCGGTACATGTCAGAGCGTATGCCCGCAGGGTGCGATCACCGAAGGCGAACCGTTTGTCATTGACAGATCTCACTGCCTTGAGTGTGGAAACTGCATGGAGCACTGCCCGGCAGGGGCTATTGAACGATACTGAGGAGGCGAAAGGATGCGTGCTGTCCGTATTGCGGGGGTTACTCCCGCATCCCAGGTGACGCTCAGCGAGGT
>JAFUZB010000449.1 GCA_017476845.1 Clostridia bacterium | reverse complement strand
TGTTCTGGAAGATCACCCTTCCCATGATCACCCCCATCATCCTCATGAATGTGGTCTATACCATCGTCGCCTTCTTTACCGACGGCACCAACCCCATGGTCGACTACATCTACAAGATGAATTTCACCAACCAGATGTATGAAAACGCCGCCGCCATGAGCTGGGTCTACTTCGTCTTCGCGCTTCTCCTGTGCGGGGCTGCCATCCTGCTCATGCGCCGCCACGTCTACGATTCCGGTACCAAAAACTAAAGGAAGGAGGAAAATGTATGTCCACCGTAAATACAAAGAGCCATGCGCGGAAGAGCAAGGCCGCAAGGTTCACCAAAACCTTCGTCATCCGCCTTGGATTCTACTTTCTGCTACTTGCGCTCAGCTTCATTTTTCTCTATCCTTTTATCACCATGATCGTCAAATCCCTCATGACGGACGACGATCTGTACAACATCACCGTCAAGTGGCTGCCCTCCCAGGTGACCTGGAGCAACTATGACATCGCCTTTCGCAGGATGCGCTTCCGCGCCTATGTGTGGAACAATGTCATCGTCTGCGGTCTGGCCACCCTCGGCCATACCCTGTCGTGCTCTCTGACCGGCTACGCGTTTGCGCGCTACAAGTTCCGCCTGAAGAATGTCCTGTTCGCCC
The DNA here is from genome assembly GCA_017476845.1 of Clostridia bacterium. Taxonomy (GTDB): domain Bacteria; phylum Bacillota; class Clostridia; order Christensenellales; family Aristaeellaceae; genus UBA2943. Next base: position 8,332 of record JAFUZB010000449.1, on the reverse strand, counting down.
TGGTCATCCTCATGATGATCGTGCCGGTGCAGGTCATCATCTTCCCGCTCTACAAGCAGTATTCCGACTGGGACTGGCTCAACAGCTTCCTTCCCTTGATTGTCCCCACCTTCTTCGGCATGGGCCTCAACGGCGGCTTCTTTATCTTCCTGTTCCGCCAGTTCTTCATGGGCCTCCCCTACGAGATGGAGGAGGCGGCACGCATCGACGGCTGCGGCCCGATCCGCACCTATGCGCGCATCATGCTCCCCATGGCGCAAGCACCGCTTCTGGTGTGCAGCGTGCTCTCCCTGGTCTGGCACTGGAACGACTACTTTGAGCCCGGCGTCTACATCACCGCCCCGGCCTACCGCATGCTGCCCAGCGTCCTGCCCAACCTCTACGCCCTGCTCAATCAGGAAAACCACACCATGATTGCCGTCAACGAGCTGGAGGGCATCGTCTTTAACGAGGCCATGCTCATGGCCGCCACATTCCTGTGCATCCTTCCCATCCTCATCGCCTATCTGTTCCTGCAGCGCAGGTTCATGGAGGGCGTGGAGCGCTCCGGTCTGACCGGTATGTAATTCTTTCGTTCCCAAGCGGCGAAAACCGCTGGAAAAATATTAAAGGAGGTTTTCTTTTATGAAGAAAATCGTCGCTATGATGCTGGTTGTCATGATGACGCTCGCTATGTTCAGCGCTGCCATGGCTGCCGACAAGGTCACCTACTATGTGCGCGGCGGCACCGCCGAGTACGAGCCCTACATCTATCCCGGCCTCGTCGGCCTGCTGAAGATCCAGCAGATGGCGGATGTTGAGATCGACTGGACCGTGGTTTGCGGCAACGGCGATGAGATCAACGCCCAGTATCTTGCCATGCTCTCCAGCGGCAAGTATCCGGACGTCATCCAGTGGCAGCACAACAATGACTATGTCGGCGGTGTCAGCCAGCTGTACAACGACGGCATCATCATTGAACTGAACGACGTGATCGATCAGTACATGCCCAACTACAAGGCCCTTCTGGATGCCCATCCCGAAGTCGCCAAGACCCTGAAGGACGACGAAGGCCGCTATCTGTACTTCACCGTCATCAATCCTCTCTCCACCCCCGATGAGAAGGTAGCCGCTACCTGGTGGGGCCTGCAGGGCCGCATCGACTGGATGGAAGCTGTCGATATCGAAGAGCTGCCCACCACCATCGATTCCTGGTACGAGATGCTCGTCGCATTCCGCGATCTGGACCCCAACGGCAACGGCGAACAGGACGAAATCCCCTTCGACGCCGGCCAGAACGGTCTGGTCTACTTCCTCCCCGCCTATGACATCCTGCCCGGTGCTTACATCGATCCTGAGACCGGCAAGGTCGGCTTTGGCGAGTACACCCAGAACTACAAGGAATACCTGGAGACCATGAACAAGTGGTACTCTGAAGGCCTCATCAAGGACATCTGGCTCGAGGACGGCTCCATTGCCACCGCCAACGAGAAGGATGCCGACATCTATGCTGACCTGGCCGGTTCCTGGATGGGTCTGAGCAACTACTGGGAGCAGCGCCTGCCCCAGGTCCTGGAAAAGAACCCCAACGCCGACTTCGTCGCTTATCCCTGGATTGAAGACGCTCAGGGCCGCGTGTTCGGCACCGACTACAACATCGGCTACGGCGACCGCTACATGGCCTGCATCTCTGTGGACTGCCAGAACGTGGAAGCTGCTGCTCGCCTCATCGATGCCATGTACACCGAAGAAGGCACCAACTGCACCACCTGGGGTATTGTGGACGGCGATCCGATCCTCTCCATCCCCGAGACCGAATGGACCAAGGGCAACGGCACCTACACCATCGACGAGAACGGTGTAAAGCACGAGACCGAATGGGCCAACACCATGACCGAGAACTTCTATGACGGCGCTTTCGCCAACAAGTATCGCTATGCGATGAGCCACGTGTCCTTCCCGCGCTGGGGCGCCGGTGATTATCTGGCTTCCACCCGTGAGATCCACTATGTGGAATCCGCAAAGCTGTGGGGTTCTGCCGACAACAGCCTCGAATATCCCGCTGCCATCGTGCTGAGCGTTGACGCCCAGAAGGCCGCCGCTCCTCAGCTGGATGACATCAACAGCTACATTGCCGATATGACCAAGAAGTTCATCAGCGGTGAAGAACCCCTGACCAACTTCGACAACTACATCGATCAGCTCCAGAAGATGGGCATGGACGATCTGATCGCCGCCTATCAGGCTGCCTACGACAGCTTCATGGCCCGCTGATATCCCCTGTCCTTTGCCGGGGCTGTCGGATCTTTCCGGCAGCCCCGGTTTTCTCTTCCCCATTGACATAAACGAGACACTGATGCGAAAATAACCTCATCTCCGCGGGGCTGAAACAGCCCCATACGCACGCGATTTTTGGGAGGATGCGACGCATGACGATCTATGTTTGCGGTGATTCCACCGCGGCCAGCTACAAAAAAGAGGAAGCACCGATCACAGGCTGGGGCCAGGTGCTGGAAAACTATACCCCCGGGATCACCGTGGACAACCGGGCCATGGGAGGAAGAAGCACCAAGTCCTTTCTCTCCGAGGGCCGACTGCAGGCCATTGAGACCGTGATTGCCCCCGGGGACCTGCTCCTCATTCAGTTTACCCACAATGATACGTCTGACCTCGTCTGGCGTCACACCGACCCCTGGACCTCCTTCTATCACAATCTGGAGATCTACGTGGATACCGCCCTCCTTCGCGGCGCGCGTCCTGTCCTCATGACACCGATCTGCCGTCGCTACTTCCGGGACGGACAGCTCCTGGAGTCCCACGATGCGTATCCCGAGGTAATCCGTGTCCTGGCCAGGCAGCGCAGTGTCCCGCTCATTGACATCTATCAAAAGAGCACGTCCCTTGTGCGGGAGCTCGGCGACGAAAAGAGTCGGGAGCTCTTCCTCCATGTGGAAAAGGGCGTGTACCCCGCCTACCCCGAGGGGGCAAACGATGATACCCACACCCAAAGAGCCGGCGCGGAGACCTTCGCCAGGATGACTGCGGAGGCGCTTAAGGCTCTGGGACTGATCTGAGAAAGGAAGGAGAAAACAGCCATGTACATTATCGCCAAGGACGGCAGCGGAGATTTCACTTCCATCCAAGCGGCCATTGACGCCATACCGGGCGGCGGCCGTGCCCCGACCATCCTGCTTCTTCGCATGGATGAGTACCAGGAGAGAGTCGTTGTCAACAAGGACAATGTGCGCATCATCGGGGAAGCCCGGGACCGCACGGTCATTACCGCCAAGGGCTGTGCCAAAGACCTTGACGCAAACGGCAACGAGCGCGGCACCTTCCTCTCTGCGACCTTCATGGTCACGGGCCACAACGTGGAGGTGGAAAACCTCACCATCCGCAACGATGCCGGCGACGGCCGGGATGTCGGTCAGGCGGTCGCGGTCTATGCCGCAGGCGACCGCGGCGTATGGCGCAATGTCCGCATGATCGCCCATCAGGACACCCTCTTTTGCGGTCCGCTCATGAAGAAGGTCGTCGACTTTATCGCGCCGCGCCAGGGTCGGGCCGAGGTTGTGGAGAGTGTCGGCGACAGTCCCCTCACCTTCTCCCGTCAGTATTTTGAGGACTGCTTCATCCAGGGCGATGTGGACTTCATCTTCGGGCCCTACCGCTGCTGGTTTGAACGGTGCACCCTGTTCATGAACGCGCGCGGCGGCCTCTACACCGCGGCCAACACCCCCGAGGATCAGCCCTACGGCCTGGTGTTCCACCGCTGCCGCCTGAGTGGTGAATGCGCAGAGGGCGAAGCGTACCTTGGGCGCCCGTGGCGCAAGTTTTCCCGCACGGTCTTCCTTGAGTGCGATATGGACGAGCATGTCGCCCCGCTGGGCTTCCATGACTGGGACGAGGAGAAGCTTGTCACCGAGCGCTATGCGGAATACGGCACCACCGGTGTACGCGCGGACCAGAGCACCCGCCATCCCAAGCAGAAGCGCATGACAGAGACGGAAGCCATGGGCTATACCCTTTCCGATGTGCTCGGCGGATGGGACAACTGGCATCCGCAGAAGCGCACGCCCACCTACTTCCTGTGCGGCGACTCCATCATGGCCCCCTACGCCGCTGACCGCGCGCCCATGACCGGCTGGGGCCAGGTACTCCAGCGCTTACTTGAGGAGGACGCCTTTGTCGAGGACTGCGCCGTCAACGGCCGCAGCAGCAAGAGCTTTGTGGCCGAAAAGCGGCTGAACTTTATCGAGCTGTGCCTGAGGGAGGGCGACAAGCTCGTCATCTCCTTCGCCCATAACGACGAAAAGCCGGATGCCGAGCGCAGCACCGATGCGCGCATCACCTTCCCCGAGTACCTCGGCATGTATATTGATGCCGCAAGGCGCCAGGGCGCAGAGCCCATTCTGGTCACGCCGGTGGCCCGCCGTCACTTTGACGTATCCGGCCAAGTTGTCCGCACCCACGGCGATTATCCGGATGCCATCCGCAGCCTTGCAGACTACCGCGGCGTCAGGCTCGTCGATCTGGAGAAGGCCACCACAGCGCTCTTGCAGAAGCTGGGCGAGGAAGGTTCCAAGGCGATCTACTGCCATGTTCCCCATGGCCATCCGAATTATCCCGAGGGGCTTGCGGACAACAGCCATCTGCAGTTGGAAGGGGCGCTTCGCATCGCATCCCTGTTCTATGCGCTCCTTCGCCACCCCGAGCTGCCCGTGGAGGACTTTGCGGCAGCCCAAGGCGCGGATCTTACCTCCCTCATCGCCCGGGAGGACCATGTCCTATGCTGAGCGCCTATGTTCCCGGCACCGCGCAGCTCGTTGCCGACTGTCTCATGAAGCGTGAGGGGCTTTTGACCAAGCAGTGGAGCTACGACTACGGCGTGGTATGGCGCGGCATGGAAATGCTCTACCGTCTGACCGGGGACAAGCGCTATCACGATTACATCTATCGCGCGGTCTCGGAGATGGTGGGCCTCTTCGGCACCCCAAAAGGGTACAGCTACTCTGCGTACAATCTGGATTATCTGAACAATGGCCGGCAGCTGCTCTACCTCGCAAAGATATCTGACGATTTTCGCTTTCGCACCGCGGCAGATCTGCTTCGCGAGCAGCTGGACGATCAGATGCGCACCAGCGACGGCGGGTTCTGGCACAAGAAGATCTATCCTTACCAGATGTGGTTGGACGGTCAGCACATGGCCATTCCCTTCTATCTGGGCTATGAGCGCGATTACGGGACAGACCCCGCCGCCAAAGAGGATGCCGCCATGCAGCTCGTCCTCGCATGGAAGCACACCCTGAATCCGGATACCGGCCTCCCCTGCCACGGCTGGGACGAAAAGCGCACGCAGATCTGGGCCGATCCTAAGACCGGGCGCTCCGCTCATGCCTGGGGCCGCGCCGTAGGCTGGTACATGGTTGCCCTCGTCGACAGCCTGGAGCTCATGGAGGAGGACAATCGGTACTATGGCGATGTTCTTTCCATCTTCCGGGAGCTCTCCTGCACCCTGCTCGCCAACCGTGAGGAAGGTGTATGGCTGCAGGTCCTGGACCAGCGCGGCCGTCCCGGAAATTACCTCGAATCCTCCGGCTCCTGCCTCATCTGCTACGCCCTCCTCAAGGGCGTCCGCCTCGGTCTCTTGCCCTCGGAGTACGGCAAGGAAGCGACAGAGAGCTTTGAAAGTATACAGACCCATTTCGTCGGCCGGATGAAAAACGGAGAATGGTTTATCGCCAAGTGCTGCCAGGGAGCAGGGCTTGGCGGCAAAAGCGGCCGCGACGGTTCTTTCGACTACTACATCAGTGAAAATGTCGTAAGCTACGACCTTAAGGCGACCGGTGCCTATATCCAGGCCGCCTGCGAGGACCAGCTTATGCGGGAAGGAAGACAAAGCTATGCCTGATCATCTTTCACTCGCCTCCCGTGTTGATGCCTTTGTGTCCAGGCTCCAAAGGGAGGACGTCAACATGCACGGCTTTCTCCTGTCCGTAGACGGGCAGGAAAAAGCCAAGGCCTACTATGCCCCCTTCAAAGAGTGCCAGGCCCACCGGATGTACTCGGTCAGCAAAACCATGACCGGCATCGCCATCGGGATGCTCGTGGACGCGGGAAAGCTCTCCCTGGACGATCGGATCACCGATTATTTCCGCGACTGGCTGCCGGAAAGTCCCGACGAAAGGCTCCTTGCGCTCACTCTTCGGGATATGCTGCGCATGTCGACCTGCTACCGCTGGACAACCTACCGCGAGCGCATCGATGATAACTGGGCCAAAACCTTCTTTACCGGAAAGCCCACCCACGCCCCCGGCACCGTGTTCTACTATGACACCGGCTGCTCACAGGTCCTGGCCGCCCTGGTGCGGCGCATAAGCGGGGTCGAGGTCATTGATTTCCTGGAGGAAAAGCTCTTTGCTCCCCTGAACTGCCACGACGAGAGATACTGGCTGCGGGACCCCTCCGGCTGCTGCCAAGGCGGGACGGGGCTGTGCATGAGTCTGCGCGACCTGCACAGGGTGGCCCAGTGCCTGATGGATGGCGGAGAGGGCATCGTACCCGCGTGGTTTGCTCAGGAGATGGGCGAAAAACACATCGAGACGCTGCTTCAGGCAAATGAGGAGGAGCAGTACGGCTACGGCTGGCAGTGCTGGCGCACCCGTGCAGGCTTTGCCATGTACGGCCTTGGCGGACAGCTCTCCGTGATCTGCCCCGAAAAGCGCACCATACTCACCACGATTGCCGACACGCGCCTGGACCCCTGCGGCGTACAGCGCATCTATAACGCCTTCTTTGAGGAGGTCTATCCCTATATCGGTCTGGAGGACATGGACCCGGTAAGCCTCTCGCTCTCCGTCCACACCCTGCAGGATCGCCCCGAAATCGGGCGGAAAAGCAGCGGGGTATATCACTTCCCGGAGGGCAACCAGCTGCAGCTGAAGCGTCTCTCGCTCAAGGAAAACTGCCTTCTGTATGAGAATGCCCGCGGACAGGTCACCCTGCCCTTTGGGCGCGGCGAAAACGCCCAGATTGCCTATCCCGGCTGGAGCGAGGTTCCTGCACTGTCCAGCGGCGGATGGATCACGGAGGATCTGCTGCGCATCCGCTGTTATGCCGTTGGGGCTGCCCCCTGCGGCTTTGACATGCTGCTCTCCTTTTCCGGAAACACCGTGACCGTACAGTCCCGCAAATCCTACGATCCCGTCACCGAAGGCTATGACGGCGTAGCGTCGGGAACACTTGATTGAGACAAGCAGCGCGCATCTTAGCGCGCTGCTGTTTTCAGCTCTTTCAGGCTTTTTTCAGGACATTTTCCCCCTTGCACATGGCGCCGTTTCTGGTATCATGCACGCACTGGAGTTGAGTTATATGAACCATGCCATTGATTATCCCGTGTTTCCCTGGAAAGACTATGAAACCACCGCCAGACAGGCCGCGGCGGAGGGCTGCGTCCTGCTGGAAAACCACGACGGAACCCTGCCGCTTGCGCGCAGCGCGCGCATAGCGCTCTTTGGACGCACGCAGATGCAGGAGTACCACAGCGGCTTGGGCTCCGGCGGCCTGGTCAATGTCAGGCAAGAGACAAGTCTGTGGAATGTGCTGAAAGACACGCAGTACTTTACCCTCAATCTTGCGGTCCGCAAGGCCTATGAGGACTTCGTCGCCACCCACCCCTACGATATCGGTGACGGCTGGGCCGGCCATCCCTGGTTCCAGGAGGAGTTCCTCCCCGATGCAGCGTTTTTGCGCGCACAGGCAGAGGAAAGCGAGATCGCCATCGTGCTCATCGGCCGCACCGCCGGCGAGGACAAGGACCATCGGGCGGAAAAGGGCAGCTGGTATCTGACAGACAGTGAGGAAACGCTCCTTGGGCGCGTCACTTCCGCCTTCCACAAGACGATTGTCCTCCTCAACTGCGGCTCCATCCTGGATCTTAGCTGGATCGACCGCTATCATCCGGATGCCGTGCTGCTCACCTGGCAGGGCGGAGAGCAGATGCCGTATGCGCTCTATGATCTGCTCTCCGGCACCGTATCCCCCAGCGGTCACCTCAGCGATACCATTGCGTATGCCATTGAGGATTATCCCAGCACCCCAAACTTTGGCGGCACCGAGCGGAACCTCTATGCCGAGGACATCTTTGTCGGCTACAGGTACTTTTCCACCTTTGCCGAAAACAAGGTGCGCTACCCCTTCGGCTACGGCCTCTCGTTCACCACGTTCGACCAGGCAATCAGCTCCTTCGATGCCTCTGGGGATGCCGTCTCGGCAACCGTGACCGTCACCAACACCGGCGATGTTGCCGGCAAGGAGTTTGTTCAGCTCTACTACAGCTCTCCCTACACAGACT
>JAFUZB010000448.1 GCA_017476845.1 Clostridia bacterium | reverse complement strand
GGGGAGTTCTCTTTTTCCTGTTCCAGACCATATTCAATCTGTATATGATGAATTTCGGTCTTCCCTACCTTGCCAAGTTCTCTACTCTGGGCGATGTTCCCACCACCAAGCAGGGACGCGTAACCGTCTATGGCGACAATTCGTTTTTCATTCTGCTCTACGGTATTCTGACCATTTTCTTCATTTTGGCCTTTATCTATACCTGGAGAATCAACGTACGACAGAATAAACTGGGGCAGCAGTACCTCAAGGACGGCAAGAAGCTTCAGAATGCCAAGGAAGAACTTCAGGCGCTTGCAGACGAACAGTTCCATAAGACACTGCTTGCCCTTCCCACACTGGGCATCTTCACCTTCACCGTACTCCCTATCATTTTCATGATCCTCGTTGCCTTCACGAACTTTGACTACGAGCATCAGCCGCCTTCCAAGCTTTTTACCTGGGTCGGTTGGGAAAACTTTTCCACCTTGCTCTCAACGGGCGGCGCAAACTACGGTGACACATTCAGGCAGGTCCTTTTCTGGACACTGATCTGGGCTTTCTTTGCCACTTTCCTCAACTATTTCCTCGGCATGCTCGTTGCCATCATGATCAATAAAAAGGGCATTCGACTGAAGAAAATGTGGCGTACTATTCTTGTAATGACCATCGCCATTCCGCAGTTCGTTTCCCTTCTCTATGTTTCCAAGATGTTTGCTGCGGATGGCCTGATCAACGGTGCGCTCATGCGCTGGGGCTGGATCTCCACGCCGATACCTTTCTGGACAAATGCACACTGGGCCCGCTTCACCGTCATTCTCATTAACCTGTGGATCGGTATTCCCTACCTGATGCTCATTGCTACCGGCATCCTCATGAACATCCCGGCTGATCTCTATGAATCTGCACGTATGGATGGTGCCAATGCGATTCAGATGTACATGAAGATTACACTCCCCTACATGCTTTTCGTCACAGGGCCTTATCTTCTCACATCGTTTATCGGCAACATCAATAACTTCAATGTTATTTTCCTTCTCACGCAGGGCAAGCCACTGTCCTTGGACCTGGCAGGAAACGCCGGATATACCGATCTTCTGATCACTTGGCTGTACAAGATGACTGTGACTGATACCAACTATAAGATCGCTGCCGTTATCGGTATTCTTGTCTTTATCATTACGGTGATTATCAACCTGGTGGTATACAACCTGATGCCGTCGGTAAAGAATGAGGAGGATTTCCAGTGACAAACAAACATGAAATCCCTGAAGTCGACATTGTTGTCGATCAGGAAAAAGGCGTCATTCGGGAAGTCAAATCCGAGAAATACCTTCGCAGCAAGAAGGAGCATGAAAAGCGCGTCAACCGAGCCATTTATCTCGTACTGGTGATTATGTCGATCATCTGGCTTGCGCCTTTTGTCTTCCTGGTATTGCAGTCTTTCCGTTCCTACATTTCGGAGAGCGGTGGAATGGTGGATTATGTGATTCCCCATCATTTTTCCCTGGATAACTATCGTTTTCTCTTCGAGGATGGTCTCTTTTTCCGGTGGTACGGCAACACGCTGATCATTGCCCTGTTCTGCGCAGTCATCCAGACAGGCATGGTATTGTCTGTTTCCTATGCACTCTCGCGTATGCGTTTCAAGGGCAGAAAACTGTTTATGAATGTCGTCCTTGTTCTCGGCATGTTCCCCGGATTCCTTACCATGATTGCGCTGTATTTTCTGCTCAAACAGCTTGGCCTTACCCAAGAGGGCGCTGTTCCCGGACTGATACTCATCTATGTCGCCTCTTCAGGTATGGGCTACTATATCTCCAAGGGCTTCTTCGATACCATTCCCAAGTCGCTTGATGAATCTGCCCGTATCGACGGTGCCTCCCGTGCACTTGTCTTCTGGAAGATCATCATGCCCATGTCCAAACCGATCGTGATTTACACCATCATGATGGCGTTTATGGCACCCTGGGGGGATTATGTTTTCGCCTCCTATGTCGCACTTGGTCGTGCAGAAAGCTATAACGTCGCAGTCGGTTTATACCGCTGGGTGAACACAAACGACTATCAGGGATATTTCACACGGTTCTGTGCCGGTGGTGTGCTGGTAGCCATCCCGATTACAGTGCTGTTCATGTTCCTGCAGAAATACTATGTCGAAGGCGTCACCGGCGGTGCCGTGAAGGGCTGAGAAGTCAGAAACAGGAGGTAAGTTACAATGGCAAGCGTTACCCTTGAACATATTAAGAAGGAATATGATAACCACGTTGTGGCAGTGCACGACTTTAACATGCGCATTCGTGACAAGGAGTTTATCGTCTTTGTCGGCCCGTCCGGCTGCGGAAAATCCACTACACTGCGTATGGTTGCCGGCCTTGAAGACATTTCCGCCGGCACATTGAAGATCGGTGATCGCGTTGTCAACGATGTTGAGCCCAAAGACCGCGATATCGCCATGGTTTTCCAGAACTATGCGCTTTATCCGCATATTACTGTATATGAAAATATGGCTTTCTCCCTGCGCATCCGGAAAATGAGCAACGAGGAAGTGCATAAGAGAGTTTGTGAGGCCGCTGAAATCCTTGGCATCACCGAATATCTCGGTCGCAAACCCAAGCAGCTCTCCGGTGGCCAACGCCAGCGCGTCGCCATCGGCCGTGCAATCGTACGTGAGCCCCAGGTTTTCCTGATGGATGAACCCCTTTCCAACCTCGATGCCAAATTGCGCAATCAAATGCGCGCGGAAATCATCCTGCTTAGGAAGCGCATTGATACAACCTTCATCTATGTGACCCACGATCAGACCGAAGCCATGACACTGGGAGACCGTATCGTTGTCATGAAGGACGGTTACATCCAGCAGGTAGGCACTCCGCAGCAGGTGTTTGATACACCCAAGAACCTGTTTGTCG
>JAFUZB010000447.1 GCA_017476845.1 Clostridia bacterium | reverse complement strand
TTTGACACGATGAAAACCTGGTATGATGGATATGCCTTTTCAGGCGTCGGCTCGGTGTAAACCCATATTCAGTCATACAGGCCATAGAAACGATGATTTTGACTCCTATTGGACGGAGACCTCGGCCGCGGAAGGTTTATTGGAGTATATCAGTAAGGATTACCATAGCTTGACAAAAACGATTGCCGATCTGATTGGCGGCGTGGAAGTCAAGGTAAACACTACAGGATTTGCCAACTATCTGACGACTTTCAAAGGGAAAGATGATGTTTTGACGCTGCTCGTCCACCTTGGTTACCTTGCCTACAACGCCGAGCAGAAGACAGCGAGAATTCCGAATGAAGAAATCAAATTGGCGTTCCAAAAATCGGTTCATGAAGTCCGGCACAAGGCGACACTTCGACGCCTTGAAGAGAGTGAAAAGCTCTTCGCAGATACCATTCACGGGAATGAAACGGCCGTTGCTGCACAGATTGAAAAGGTTCACTCAGAAGAAACCGTTCCCCTTCATTACAACAAGGAGGATAGTCTCCGCAGCGTCATCAAACTGGCTTATTACACCTACCGCGACCACTACTTGCAACTGGAGGAGTTGCCCTCAGGAGAAGGCTATGCGGATGTGATTTATCTTCCTCTGCAGGGTTCAGATTGGCCTGCACTGATCATTGAACTGAAATGGAACAAGTCCGCTCAAGGCGCGATTGATCAAATCAAAGATCGTGGGTACATTGACGGCATCAAGGATTACGGTGGAAGGATTGGGCATCAATTATGATAAGGACGCAGGCAGCGGGAAAAAGCATCATACCTGCAAGATTGAGGAAATCACCGTTTGATGTTAAGTGGTCCTACCCGGCAGCCGCTTTTCCAACCATCCATCCCAAGAGCAGAAGAAAACTCGCTCTATCCATCGCATGAAGAGGAATCACCAAGAGAAGGTATCGGGACTTCAAGATTAGCGTTAACAACAGGTACACTCCGTTTATCATTTGTTCACCTTTGTCTTGTATGATGTGGAAAACGTTGAGGTGATGCATCATGTTTCGCATTCTGATCGCTGAAGATGACCCCAGCACCAACCGTCTTCTCTGCGCCATTGTGCGCCGAGGCGGCTATGAGCCAGTGGCTGCTGTGGATGGAGAAGATGCGCTGCAAAAGCTGAACGAGACGCAGGTTGATTTGATGATCTGCGATGTGATGATGCCAAAGCTGGATGGCTTTGCTCTGACGCAAAGCATCCGGGAGAGCGGCAGTATGCTTCCGATCCTGATGCTGACTGCCAAGAGCCTTCCAGAAGATAAGCGGACAGGCTTTTTGGTGGGAACAGACGATTACTTGACCAAGCCCTTTGACCGGGAGGAACTGCTCCTGCGGATCAAGGCCCTGCTGCGCCGTGCCCGGATCGTGGATGAGCATAAAATCACGCTTGGCCCCGTAACATTGGACTACGACACAAACACAGTGCAGCGTGAAAGCGAGACCTTCATTCTGCCGCCAAAGGAGTTTCAGCTGTTGTACAAGCTGCTGGCCTATCCAGACAGAACCTTTACCCGGCTGCAGCTTTTGGACGAGCTCTGGGGTATGGACTCCGAGAGCGATGAGCGGACAGTCAACGTACACATCAACCGCCTGCGCAATCGCTTTGGAGAATGGCCGGAGTTTGAGATCCAGACAGTAAGAGGTCTGGGCTACCGAGCCGTGAGAAAGGAGCTTGAAACGAATGAAAAAGATTAAGCCTTCGTTAGCCCCGGTTAATCTCACGGCCGTTCTGGCAGTCAGTCTGTTTCTTATCCTTGCGCTCAGTCTGGCCGGACTTGCTGCTTTCGCGTGGCTGGGGATCGACCGCGGTTGGCTGCAGTATGAACGTCTGGTCAACCCACTGACCGTAGCCATTACGATTTTTTTGATCTGTCTTCTGCTCAGCGTCGCGATCCTCACCATGCTGCGAAAGACGATGCTGAACCCATTGCGGGAGATGCTGGCGTCCATGACACGTCTGGCCGGCGGAGATTTCGCTGTACGTATGGACGTTGGTGGGAAAATGCGCCCCTCTGAGCTGCGGCTATTCGCCGAGGCTTTCAATACAGCTGCGCAAGAGCTGGGCAGCACCGAGCTGCTGCGCAAGGATTTTATCAACAACTTCTCCCATGAGTTTCGTACGCCTATCACTTCTATTGGCGGCTTTGCCGACCTGATTTTGTCGGATGATGAAATGCCGCCGGAGGAGGAAAGGGAATATCTGCAGATCATCAGCAGCGAATCCCGTCGCCTTTCCACCCTGACCAGTCAGATCCTCGCCCTTTCCCGGGTTGAGTCACAGACGATCCTGAGCGACATCGTAACCTTTCCCCTGGCCGAGCAGTTGCGGCAGACGGTGCTGCTACTGGGGCAGAAGTGGGCTTCAAAGAACGTGGAGCTTCGTCTGGAAGCCGAGGAGTGCGAATACAGTGGCAATGAGCTGCTGCTCAAGGAAGTCTGGGTCAATTTACTGGATAACGCGTATAAATTCTCGGACGATGGGGGTGTAATCACGCTGACGCTCCGGCAGGATGCAGAGCGTGTCACGGTAAGCGTTCAGGACGAAGGTCCGGGCATGGATGCACAGGTATGCGCCCACGTCTTTGACCAGTTCTATCAGGGCGACCGTTCACACCGCACACAGGGTAATGGACTCGGCTTGACCATGGCGAGGAAAATCACGGAGCTGCACCGAGGAAACATTGCCGTTGAAAGCAAGCTGGGACAGGGCAGCATATTTACGGTAAGCCTACCAAAGTGACCTTGCCAAAGTGACCCTACCAAAGACAACGCTTCGGGATATCGATAGGTATCCCGATTTTTTCTTGTGTTGTTTACCGGATGTTTATCTTGCCTTGCTATGCTTATCCACGGAGCGCAGGCTCGAAAGGGGTATGGCAATGGAAAAGAAACGGAAAGCACGTAAGCGCAGGGGCTTGATCACAGCTCTTGCCGTCATCTTCATCGCACTAGCTGCCCTTGGCATTTGGGCCATGTCATCAAAAAACGGTAGCGATGTTAACCTTTCCAAAGATATTCGGAGTGCTAACGCGCAAACAGGAGATATTCTGTCCACCGTGAGCGCCTCGGGTACGCTGCGCGGGCAAGAGGCCAAAGAGATCCTGCTCCCGACAGGCGTAGAGCTGGATGAATTGCTGGTCAAGCCAGGAGAGAGGGTGACACAGGGGCAAGCTCTGGCTTCGATCATACCTTCCTCTGTTGACAAGGCGCTCTCAGACACGCAAAAGCAGCTGGACAGCCTAGCATCTCAACTGGAGCGTTCGGAAGCCGACACGGTCTCCAAGTATGTCACGACCACCGTCCATGGACGCGTCAAAGAGATCTATGCGCGGGTAAACGATCGCGTCAGTGATGTTGTCTCCAAGTATGGCGGCATGCTGCTTCTGTCCTTGGATGGCAAAATGGAGCTCCGCCTGACAGCACCGGCATATATCGCGATTGGAGACACCGTGACGGTTCGACTGAAGGGTGGGAAAACCGAAAGCGGTACGGTGGAGGACATCCGCGGCGGGCAGATGGTGGTCACACTGACCGACAACGGTCCGGCCAACGGCGCTGTGGCCACAGCCTACGCTCTGAATGGAACAGAACTGGGAAGCGGTACGCTTTCGGTGCACTGCCCGATGCTTATCACCGGCTATACAGGGACGATCGATGCCATTTCGGTGAAAGAGGAGCAAGCGGTTTGGGCCGGAACAACGCTCTTCGCCCTTCGCGATTTGGGGCATACGCCGGCCTATCTCTCCCTGCTGGAGGAGCGGGAGGAGGAGGCAAGGAATCTTCAGGACTTACTCGCTCTGAGGAAAAACGGAGCTGTAACCGCTCCTTTTGACGGCGTGATAGAGAGTGTGCAAACAGATAGCAGTACTGAGGGCCAACTGATGAAGATCGTCCCGATAGACAATATGTTTGTCGACCTTCAGATCTATGAGCTGGACATTCTCTCCGTTGCGGTCGGACAGCAGGTCATGCTGACTGTAGATGCGCTGGGTGATGAAGCGTTGATCGGCACGGTAAGCAGCGTCAACGAGCTCGGTGAGAATAACAGCGGTGTGACACGCTACACCGTGGAGATCACGCTGGATCGAACGGAACAAATGCGCGCAGGCATGAATGCTTCAGCAGAGATCGTCATCTCCCGTCACGAAAACTGCCTCACCATTCCCGAAGCCGCGCTGTACCAATCCGGGACAACAACCTTCGTATACACGGCCTTCAGCGAGGAAACGGGCGAATTGTTGGGTCCATGCCCGGTCACAACCGGAGCCTCTGACGGAGAGTATGTAGAGATCCTCAGTGGTCTTAGCGAGATGGCAACCGTTTACTACCGCTATGCCGTGCCAGAGGAGACCACACAACGCACGGAAGGGGGCTTCCCCTTTTGATCCGCCTCAGCGATATTTGTAAGAGCTATGTGATGGGCGAAGAAACCGTCCATGCCCTTGACCACGCCAGTCTTCATATCCATCCGGGCGAATTCGTCGCCATCATCGGTCCCTCCGGAAGCGGCAAGTCCACGCTGATGAACATCATCGGCTGCCTTGACAGCGCAGACAGCGGCAGCTATCAGCTGGACGGACAGTATATTGAGGATTACTCCGAGCGAGAGCTTGCACAGGTCCGCAACCGGAAGATTGGCTTTATTTTTCAGAGTTTCAACCTCATCCCAAAGCTCACAGCAGTGGAAAATGTAGAGTTGCCGCTGATCTATCAGCGTCTGCCCCATCGGGAACGCCAGGAGCGGGTTGAGCGCGCTATCCGTCAGGTAGGCCTGTGGGAGCGACGGGGACATAAGCCCTCCGAGCTTTCTGGCGGTCAGCAGCAGCGCGTAGCCATTGCCCGGGCTCTGGCCTCGAAACCCTCGCTGTTTCTGGCGGACGAACCCACCGGCAATCTGGACTCCAAAACGAGCGAGGAGATCATGCGCATTTTCCATGATCTGCACAGCCTGGGCAACACCATCGTGCTGATCACCCACGATCCGCAAGTGGCCTCACAGGCCGTCAGACAGATCCGCATTCTGGACGGACATGTAACGGAGGTGGCCGGGCAATGATTTTTCAGTCTGCCAAAATGGCGCTGCAATCGGTACTGGGCAGCAAGGTGCGCTCCTTCCTCACGATGCTGGGCATTATTGTGGGTGTGTTCGCGCTGGTGGTTTTGGTCTCGCTCATTCAGGGAGCTACGGACTATATCGCCGATCAGATCTCGGGCCTTGGCGGCAGCTATTACACCGTCCGGATTGAAAACGATCGCGGACGCCCGCTCAAGCAGGAAGATCTGGATGCCATCATGGATGAAAACAACAGTCTGGCCGCCCCGCTCAAGCAGCTCTCCGCCACAGGAAAGCACGGACGTGAGAGCATTTCCCTCACATTGTACGGAACAACGCCTGTCTATGCGGATATAGGCAATCTGTCGGTTGAATACGGAACCTTTCTGCGCCAGAGCAACGTGGAAAATCATAACGCCGTAGCAGTGATCAACCATGCTGCTGCCATAGACCTGATGGGTACGCTCCAATGCCTGGGCGAGACGTTCGAACTCAACGGCACACCGTTTCAGATCATCGGAATACTGGAAGAGGACAGCAGTCTGGCCAGCGCCTTTATCTGGCAGAGCTATGTGGCCTATGTTCCTTACACCACGGCTCTGCGTATGAACCTTTCCACTGGCGCGTCCATTGACAGCTTTTACCTCAGCGCCGCGCCGGGAGGCTCGCTTGAGCAGATTCGGGAGGATGTGACAGAGCGCCTTCTGCAGCGCTTCGACCGGGACGAGGACGCCTTTGCCATTTCCGACAATACCGCCGTTGAGGAGACCATGCGCTCGATCAACAGTATGCTCGAGCTGCTTCTGGGTGGCATCGCAGCTGTTTCTCTGATCGTCGGTGGCATCGGCATCATGAATATCATGCTAGTCTCCGTCACGGAGCGGACAAGGGAGATCGGCATCCGCAAGGCCATTGGCGCCAGCCGCGGCACCATCCTGCTCCAATTTCTCATCGAGGCGCTGGTGCTCAGCCTGCTCGGTTGCCTGCTGGGACTGCTGTTGTCTGACATGACATTGCGCCTCATCTCCTATGCCGTAGGGATCGCCGCCTTCCACGTGACATCGAGCGTCGCACTCATTGCCATTACTTTTTCCTCGCTCATCGGCCTCATCTTCGGTCTCCACCCCGCAAACAAGGCGGCAGCAAAGCCTCCGATTGAGGCGCTGCGCTACGCCGGCTAACAGGAGAGCACATCCATCGCTTGACGCTTCTCTGAGCGCGCCCATGATCCGATCAGAAGAACAATACAAACACAGATCGGTACATTTTGAAAGGACATTCGAACGTCTATCCTTCAATTCCATGCTCTACATTTGAATATGTCGGTTTCATTTCTCAATTGATTCTTTCCGATAAATCCGATAAACATGATGATTTTGTTATCGGAAAACCCAAACAGGGAGGCATACATCATGAAAGAAAAGACAAAAAAGAAGGGCAAGAAAAAAGTGTGGATCATCATTGTGTTGCTCGTGGCGGCATTGCTCGCCGCTGTGGCCAGTCAGGGGTATAACATCTACATGGGCACCTTCACCTTCGGACGCACCACTGTAGAGACGACGGCTCCAGGTGAGTACACCAACGAGGGCACGACCTTCACACTGTACGGAAAACTCAACAGTCCCACCAGCAAAAAGGGCACCATTGAGCGTGTAGATTACACCACCGATGTCTACGAGGACGGTGTGACGTACAGTAAGTACTGCAACGTCTATCTGCCTTATGGCTATGATCCCAACGACACCCAGACCAAATACAACGTCCTCTATTTCCAGCATGGCAACACCGCGGATCCGGAGATCTTTACAGCATCTCGAACCAAGAATTGGCTGGACAATCTCTTCGCCTCCGGTGACGTAGAGCCGACGATCCTCGTCTTCACCACTTTCTACATGGATGTAACGAAGGATGTGGCAGAGCGTCAGAGAAGCGGTAATGTGCCTGCGGGCGACAACGGATGGGACGGAAAGCCCGGCAATTTCCCCAGGGAATACATCGAAGACATCATTCCTGCCGTGGAATCCCGTTATCACACCTATACGGAGCGTTTCGATGAGGAAGGCCTCAAAGCATCCCGCAGCCATCGGGGCATGTCAGGTTACTCCCGCGGCGGTATGTTTACTTGGCGTATGTTCCACGAGTATCTGGAATATTTCGAATGGTGGTCTCCCATGAGCGCCGGCAATACAGCTGGCGGTGGGATGGGGATGGGAGCCAATGAGGCGTCGTCTTACCTCTATCTCAAAGAGGCGATCGATGCGAATCCCAATCTGGACTTCTTCATCTATGTTGCCAGTGGCGGCGAGGCGGACGGCGTGGGCCAGTCCCTCCGGGCGCAAATTCCCTATCTGGAAAACCAGAAGGAGTTTTCCTACGGCACGGATCCCACAGTGAACAATCTCTGCTACACAGTGGGACCCGGCTTCAAGCACTCAGATCTGTATGTTCCCTATTATTACTATAACACTTTGCAGGTGTTATTCCACTGAGTACCGCGCGCGAGAAGACACATGCATGAAGGCGGAACCCGTTGCTGTGCATCCCAGCCTATATCACGGGTCACCTCTACACTTTTCACTGGGCATACAGGGGTAACCATAAGCACAGCTGACTTGCTTTTCCCGTCCAAGGAAAAGCAGTGCCTGCCCGGCGAAGGGATTGTCATCCCAAAAGGGGGACCCTTCAGGGTCCCCCTTCTCCCGATCGGAAGGCTTAGCGTGACAGGGAGAAGACGTAGCGTCTGTCTCCCTTTTTCAGGATCAGCCTGTCATTTCCCGTATTGGCAAAGATGAAAAACTCGGAAGCGTCCTGCGTGATTTCCGTCTCGCCGTCCTTGGCGGAGTAAAGGATCTCATATCCTACCGGTGCGGTAACCCTGTAGCATGCGCTCGAGGCAAAGCCGATCACTTCCTGTGCATTGGTGATCTTCTCAATCACAATCCCGTCAGGGATCTGGTTATCACTGGCCTGGATGAGTTCAATCTTCCAGGCATCCACATTTTCTACGGCAGCAATCGCCTTGGCGCCTATCTGCTGGATCGTGAGTGCCTTGGGCAGATACGCATCCACCTCCGGCATGTCAACCCCAGTGGTGTCCAGGCATCCGCTCTCGATAAAGCCGCGGACCGTCATACCCCGGACATCGGCTTCAATATAATCCCAGGCATACCGGTTGTAGAAGGTGCTCAGATAGGTGACCTCCGTCCCCTCTGCCAGGTTCCCAATGGTAACGAAGGTCCGCGCCGGATCATCCGTCAGCTGCACGCTCTTGGTGAGCCTGGCCTTGGTGTACGCAAAGGACAGCTTCTCCATGTTCGGCGCACCATTCATGTTGTGCACATATCCGACATGCACACTGCCTGCATAGTTCCCCTGGTCGGCTTCGTACATGATCAGCAGAAACCCGTTCTCCCAGCCTGCGGCATAGATATTGCCGTTGGTCGAAACCGCCGCTCTTCCGTCCAGACCGCGCATGGTGTTCTCGCTCGGTCCCCAGTATACCGGGAGCAGCTGGCCCGAGGGAATGGAGACATACTGGAATCCCTGGAGGACATCGAATGCCTGCGGTGAAACGCCCTTCTGCCCCGTGATGACCTCTTCCTTGCTCAGCCCGCCCGGATTGGTTGTCCCCTGTGCGATCATGTCGTTAATGACATCCTTGCACGTCCGGATGTTTCGCCACTCCAGGTTGGAAACCAGCGGATAGCAGGCAACCTGGTTGTCCGGGTTCTCGTTGGGCGTGTACCATCCAAAGAGCCGGAACCAGTTGTCGAACTTTTCGCCCGGCTTAAACACATAGCCGTGCCTTGCGAGTATCTCATCGTAGATGAAATTGACACATTCCAGGTTGTAGTTCCACAACTCCTGCGCCGTGAGCTCGCGGCTGTCACTATCGGCAATCAGATAGGCCTTTTCGGCAAACGAAGTAGAGCACATCAGGGCAATGATCGCCACCAGGAGAATCGCTATCCTTTTCATCTGTTTTCTTCCTTTCTCCGGCCACTGACCGGACACACAAAACATAGGATCCGTCTATATGCTTTCGGCCGCCTGCCACCTGGCAGACGGCCGAAACGTTAATCTACCGCGTTGTACAGTGCTTTGTCCTGTACGGTGAGCATGAGGGTTTTCTCCTCCTCGTCCCATCTGGACTGCGCATGCAGCGTTTTAGTAAGGAAGGCTGTTGTGGCATACCACTGCCCATCCTCATACATGAGATCCCCCTGGTCGACTTCCACTTTTTCCTCGTCGACGACAATGTCGTAGACCTGCGCGTAGGCTGTGTCATCCTCGCTGCGGCCCTCTCTGACAGTGGAGGCGAGCTGCGCGCTGACCTGGTATCCGCCATAGGTGAAGGATACCTCATTGCCCCAGGAAGCGGTGACATCCATCTCCAGGGCAGAGAACAGATCGCTGAGCGAAACGATAATCGCGTCTCCCCGCTTCCACACACGCGGTGCTTTTCCCGTGGCGGGAACGACCTGTCTGTAGCCGTTCATGAGCACCTGTGCTTTTTCCACCACAACCCAGTTTTCCGTGGGCTCCTCAGGAAGCGGGATCATGCCCGCATCATCGGGCGTGGCAGTCGGAACCGGACTGGGGGTGATGACAGCGGGGTTGGGGATCACATCCGGATCCTCAAAGAGCCTGGTCTGCGTCTCGCGTCCGGCTGCACCGTCCTTTTGCAGGTGATTCACTTCCTGGAACAGCATGACGGCGTTTCTTGTCTGGTAGCCGTAGGCCCCATCAATATTTCCCTGCAGATAGCCCAGTTCCACCAGCCTGGTCTGCAGCTTGCGCACTTCCTCTCCCCTGCTGTTGAGGGAAAGCGTGGTATAGGCCGTGTTCGGCGTGATCGTGGGCAGCGGTGTCGGGGTCGCGGGGCCCGGCGTCATGGCGTAGCTTCCGACGATCGGGGCTCCGCTTTCATCCGTAGGCTGCACGCTCTCTACGCTCTCCACAATGATCGCGGGCGTCGCCTTCGGCGCTTCTCCAGGGGTGGGCGCAGCCTGGAGTCCGCTGGCAACCGTCAGGGTCATATACAGTAAAAGACTCTTTACAAAATCCATTGTCCAAGGTCCTTTCCATCTGGCTTTACGTGGCGATTGTAGCATAATCGCCCTGCAATCACAACCAAAGCGAGGGTGACCCTTCGGTCACCCTCGCTTGTTATTTCGATCTTACTTGACCAGCATGCTGACCAGTTTCTGGGAACGGGTCAGGAATTCGGTAATTTGCTCTGCTTCCAGGGGCTTGGCTGCCATGCGTGCCAGGTCATAGACCTGCTCACACAGAAGCTTGGTCGTCTCATCCTCAGCATCCCGCAGCGCAAGCGCAGCCACGGTAGCATTCCTGCGGTTGAGCACCAGGGTATAGGATGCGGGAATGTTCATCATGCGATAGGCTTCACGCATACGTCTGCCCTGCTCATCCTCAGTGACAATGGCGATCAGGTCACTGTTGGCCATGGCAGCGAGCTTCACGGGCAACGTCTCGTTGCCCAGTGCCTTTCGGAACAGGTCCTGGAGCTGGTTCTCGTCCAGGTCCTTCCCCTCCTCGCCTTCCTCGGTGAGGCCGGAGACATCCGCATCCACACGGGCAAACTTGACGCCCGCGTTGCCGGAATACTCCAGGAAGTTCATGTAAGCGGCATCCAGCTCGGGCATGTCGAGGATCGCCACATCAATGCCGCGCTCGGTGTACAGGGAGATGGAACCTGCCTGGCGCTTGGCATCCGAGGTGTAGTAGAGCTTGTCGCCCGCCTTGCCCTCGTTATCGGTCTTGTACTCGGCGACGGTCTTGTACTTGCCGTCAGTAAGCTTGAAGAGCAGCGCGTCCTTTACGGCATCATAGAACTTGTTGTCGGTAATGCAGCCGTACTTCACAAAGGGCCCGATATCGTCCCAGTATCCCTGATAGCTCTCGCGCTCGGTGTTGAATAGACCTGTCAGCTTGTCCGCCACTTTCTTGGTGATGTGGTTGGAGATCTTCTTGACATAGCCGTCATTCTGCAGGAAGGAGCGACTGACGTTGAGCGGGATGTCGGGGCAGTCGATCACGCCGCGCAGGAGCATCAGGAACTCGGGGATGATCTCCTTGATGTTGTCGGCGACAAAGACCTGACCGGAGAACAGCTTGATCTGCCCTTCACGCACGCCAAACTCTTCCTTGAGCTTGGGGAAGTACAGAATGCCCTTGAGATTGAAGGGATAGTCGACATTGAGGTGGATCCAGAACAGCGGGTCCTCATAGTCGGTGAACACCTTGTGATAGAAGGCCTTGTACTCGTCCTCCGTGCAGTCCGACGGCTTGCGCAGCCACAGGGGATTGGTGTCGTTGATCTGCTCGGGCTTGGGCAGGTCGATGACCTTCTCGGTCTTGGGCGTTCCGTCCTCGTTGGTCTCGCCCTCGATCGGCTCATCGTGCTCATAGGGCTTCTCGTTTGCGTCAAAGAGCATCACGGGATAGGCCATGTAGCCGCAGTAGCGCTGCAGAACCTCGCGCACGCGCCACTTATCCAGGAACTCCTCCTCCGCTTCGGAGATGTGCAGGGTGATGGTGGTTCCGTGGCTTGTGCGGGTGCCCTCGCTCATCTCAAAGGCCATGCCGTCCTCGCTCACCCAGTGCACAGGCTCTGCACCCTCGGTGTAGCTGAGCGAATCGATCTCCACCTTGTCGGAGACCATGAAAACAGAATAGAAGCCCAGACCAAAGTGACCGATGATCTCGTTCTTCTCGTCCTTCTTGTCATCCTCGGCAAACTGCTTAAGGAACTCGGTGGCGCTGGAGAAGGCCACCTGGTTGATGTAACGGTCGACCTCGTCCTGGGTCATGCCGATACCGGTATCCTCAATGCGGATCTCCTTGTTTTCCTTGTCGACGGTGACGAGTACTTCCATGGGTTCCTCGTTGCCAGCGTTGAGCATGCGAAACTTCGTGATGGCGTCACAGCCGTTGGACACGACCTCACGAAGGAAAATATCCTTGTCAGAATACAGCCACCGCTTGATCACCGGCATAATGTTTTCGGCATCAATGGATACGCTGCCCTTGACCTGATTGACTGCCATAGTCAGATTACCTCCAATTGTTGTCTACAGTTCTTGACAGGTCACAGAGGTTTTTGGCCTTCCCTGACCTTCGTGGGGTATTGTAGCACGTCACCATGCCCCTTGCAATAGAAAATTAGCACTCACCGGACGCGAGTGCTAACAAAACGCATTTCTTGTCCCACACTGCAGGTGTACTCTATGCTTCCCTATCCTCAAGTCGAATAATCCGCTCCGCAGGAATGTACAGTCTACGCAGCCTGTTCACCAGATCCTCGGCATTGCCGCTGCCGTGCACGTAGATCTTTTTCAGTCTGCGCACAGGCAGCGCCTCCAAACCAATATGGTACAGATGATACGAGAGATGCAATTCCTCCACCACACTGCCATACAGGGCATAATTCTCCAGCACATAGGCATCCCGGATATCCATCATCTTCAACTGCCATGTTTCCGAAAAAGCATGCTCCGGAATCACATAGGTCCCGGGAAGCGATACCGTTTCTACGCCGGAATGGGCAAACGCCCTTTTCTGCAGCACAAGGCCGGAGCCTGAAAACGAAGACAAACGTGACGTATCCTCAAACGCCCTCTCCCCGATCATCTTGATTCCGGGAGGAAGGCTGATCCTCTTGATTCCGCTCTCCGAAAAGGCCTCAGCAGCAATCACATTGGCCGTCTCCGGAAGCGAAACCTCTTCCAGTGCTTCACATCCTTTGAACATTCTCGGTGGTATGAGCTCCAATCGCGCAGCGATCTCTACCTTCACTACCCGCTTGTTATCACGAAAAACGCTGCCCCCGCACTCACAGATCGTGTCAGGAATCATAAACTCTCTGGCATTCGTCTTTTTGAAAAGTCCGTCAGATAGCCCGATGACCGGATCATCGCCGATTCTTTCCGGAACAATGACAGGGATGTCCCACGGGGTATCGTCTTCCTCCCATTTGCAGCTTGTCAGTGTGAGTCCTTCCCCTTTTCTGTTCGACCACCCCCAGTGCCTTCGCAGCGTCTGCGGGCTGTCCGGATGCTCGAAGGCAGCATTCTCCCTTTTCTCTCTGGCCGCCTCCAGTCGCTCCATGTCATAGAACTTTGCCTTGCTGTACATCAGCGCCGCCTTCAGCGGGAGAAGGTTTTTTGCCTCGGCCATGGCAAGCAGACGGTCATAGGTTGCCGGCATAAACGGTGCACGTGTAAAACTCCTTGCCAGGTAGCTCTCCAGAAACTCCGGATGATTCGCTTCCACTGTCTGTATAAAGAAAGCCGCCCGATGCTTTGCGATCCACGCCTCATAGGCTGCTCTTTGCGCATCGTCGTACCGCACAGCCAGTGTCTGATCAAAGAAAGCACGCATCAATGCGATGCGATGCGGCTTTGCGCATCTCTCCGGTGCCGTGTTCGGCACACACAGACGAATGGCACGGGCATCCTCGGGTACATCCCCGACTACGGCTGTCACCTGTGTGCTGGATAGCAAAACCGGCAGATCGGGATAAGCATATCTGCTCAGTTCCAGTGTTCGCTCTCCCGCGAGCACCAGAACAATTTCCTGAAGCTTCGGGAACGCTGCGGACAGCCTGCCCAAAATGAGATGCAGGTATCTGTCGTCGTTTCCCCTGTCGTAGAGCTTCAGCCTGATGACATGCTCCATCAAAATCGTCTTCTTGTTGGAATAATAGTCCCAGCGGTTAAAGCATCCAAGATGCTTTATGTGCATGGTGATTTCCTGCACCTGATTTCCCGCAAAGGCATCCTCTGCAATCGAATCAACCTCCTCAGGGATGACCACGGACGTATCGTGGCCGGAATACCGCTGAAGCACCCACCTGTTACTCCATCTGCCATGTTCCGTTCGCACTTCCATACCTGGCGACCCTGCATACCGTACATTGCCGTCTCCCTGCATATGATCCCTCATCCTTCCTCTCTGCGTCATGTGTAGAGGATATCCCATGACGATGCATTGAGCAATGAACTCGTAGTACACACTTTCCGAAACACAGGATGATCCCGGACCGATTTTCCGGTCCGGGATCATCCTGCTTATTTCAGCACGGTCTTCCGTTCATCAGACAAAGTGGCATGGTTGGGTCGGAAATTGCAATCTGCGGATACTCCTTGAGATAGCGCAGAATAAATTCAGAAACCTCGGTGAGAATATCCTGCACATGACTGCAGGCAGCCCACATGGGGTACTCCCCGGCTCCGGTTGCACGATAATCGCACATACAGATCGTAAAACAATCGGTGTCCTTTACAGGCTCCCCGTGGCGCTCCAGTCGCACGACACGCTCACCCACAGGACGCGAAAGGTCAAAAGCATAGTCCACTCCGGCAAAGAAGTCATAATTGTAGTGCGCTTCCTTGGGCTTGAGAAAGGCATCGGAAATCCGGATCTGCCCCTGTGAATCTACATCAAAATAGGATGCCGTCTGTTCCATGGCAGCACGCAGATCCTTCCCTGTCGCCTTAAGCACACACAGCGTGTTGGAATAGACATAGGTGGCAACGACATCGCGCACCGTAACGTCCTTTGCAAACCCGCGGATGTCGTTAGGAAGCATGGTGAGGGACAGATCCGCCCCGCTCGCCCAGAGCTGCACGCGATTGAAAAAATCCGCAATCGGGGTCCCGTGCAGCGCCATATCCAGGCGCTCATCCGGCCAGATATCCCGGGACAGATGTCCGATGGGCCGGTCCAGCCAATCCTCCAAATCCTGTCGCACTTCGCTTTCCAGCGCAGTCCAGGTCTGCTCCGCGCCGGGCGTCACAAGCGCAGAAGTAAAGCGGCCTTCATCGTCCATCTCTACCTTCACATACTGCCTCGCGTTACAGGGCGTCTGCACGACATGCGTGCCGGCCCATTCCCCGCCCGCCAGGGCGATATGCTGGTGTCCGGTCAAAAGCAGATCGATGGGAAGCTCCTCACAGATGCGGCAGGCCTGATTCTCGTCCGTTGGGGAAACCGGCTTTCCGCTCT
>JAFUZB010000446.1 GCA_017476845.1 Clostridia bacterium | reverse complement strand
GAAACAGGCGGGATAGCTGCAGAACGCTGCGGAAAGCGCAATGACTATGTACATAGCGTTGAAGAGCAGGAGCAAGCGGGACGCAGATGCCTGAGATGTGCAGGTGCGCCGAGAAAAGGCGATCGCAGGGTACGGAGAACGGCTTCTTGTTTCACGCTATCAAACTGCCGGAGGAGAGAGGGAAAGGACCATGGCGAGGTATGACGCGATTTCAACGAGGATGAAGGAGAATTACGAGTTCCCTTACAGGATCAAGATGACAAGGCGCACGCCCGTGATCATCCGGCTTGATGGAAAAGCTTTTCACAGCTTCACCAAAGGTTTTGTCCGCCCTTTCGATCATGTCTTGATGACAGCCATGCAAAAAACGATGCTGGATCTGTGCAGGAACATCCAGGGTGCGGTTTTCGGCTATACCCAATCGGACGAGATATCCCTGCTGCTTCTTGATTACCTGAACCTGGACTCATGCGCATGGTTCGATAATGAGGTGCAGAAGATCTGTTCGGTATCCGCATCCATGTGTACGCTGCAGTTCCATCACCACTTTGCCGAGGAGATCGCGCGTGCTGCTGACGAAAGCCCAGAGCACAAGGCAAGGCTCAAGGCGGCAAAGACAGGGGGCATGTTTGATGCGCGGTGCTTCAATGTGCCGCGGGATGAGGTGACCAACTACTTTCTTGGCCGGCAAAATGATGCGACGAGGAATTCCATCCAGATGGTAGGGCAGTGTTACTTTACGCACAGGGAACTGCAGGGGAAAAGCGGAAACGAGATTCAGGATATGCTCCTGACAGCGCACGATGTCAATTGGAATCACTGCAGTATCCCGGAAAAACGCGGTGCGGCGTGCTACAAAGCGGAGAACGGATGGTTCATAGATACCGAGATGCCCATATTGAAGGAAAGCGGGCGGGCGTATGTGGAGCGCCTGCTGGCTGGGGCAGAGTGAGAAGAAAAGGAATGATGGAGGTGAAGCCAATGTCGAGCAAAGAGGAGCGCGCGGGAGTCTTCCGGGATACAGAGCGGTGGATCCGGAAGGATACGGCCCTTTCGGTTGCAGTGAAGGCGAGTGTGCAGGGAACGGTCTTCTATCCGGAGTCTGAGGAGATCGCTGCCGAACTGGCCGGAGAAAAGGGAAGTACAGGTACATGCCCTGTCACGGTGACGAGCCATCGGAGCTTTGAGGCGGCTATGCTTGCGCACAGGGAGGATCCGGAGGCCAAGATCGCGGTCTTGAACTTTGCCTCGGCGACCAATCCCGGCGGCGGTGTGGTGAACGGCAGCAGTGCTCAGGAGGAGAGTCTGTGCAGGTGTTCCACACTGTATCCGGTGCTGAAGACGGATAGGCTATGGCAGCAATACTATGGCCGGAACCGGGCCCAATGGAATCCACTGCATACGGATGACTGCATCTATACGCCTGGGATCGTGATCTGCAAGTCGGATACAGATTCCCCCAAGCGCCTGGAGAAAGAAGACTGGGTCACGGTGGATGTCATCAGCTGCGCGGCGCCGAACCTGCGGGAGAAGCCCGGGAACATTCACAATCCGGAGGATGGCAGTGGGGTACATATCACTAAGGGGGAGCTGTATGACCTGCACGTAAAGAGAGCAAAGCGCATCCTGCGTATTGCGGCGGCGAACCATGTGGACATCCTGATCCTGGGCGCTTTCGGCTGCGGTGCCTTTGCCAATGATCCGGAGACAGTGGCGATGGCGATGCGGGAAGCCGTAAGGTCTTTCAGGCAGGATTTCAAGAGGATCGAGTTTGCGGTCTACTGCGGGGCGCGGGATACGCGAAACTACGACATATTCAGGGAAATCATGGAGGAGAAATTGAAATGAGCAGAAAACTGGCAAGCATTCAGGTAGTACACGCCGTCGAGCCGATTGAGGGGGCCGACAGGATTGAGCTGGCCCATGTACTAGGCTGGCAGTGTGTGGTGAACAAGGGGCAGTTCACGAAAGGGGATCTTGGGGTGTACTTTGAGATCGACAGCTTCCTGCCGATCCGCCCTGAGTTCGAGTTTATGCGGCTATCGAGCTACAAGAAGACAGACATCATGGGTGAAGGCTTCAAAATCCGGACACAGAAGTTCCGGGGCCAGCTTTCCCAGGGCCTGCTGCTGCCTATATCGCAGTTCCCGGAGATATCCGAGGATGCGGGAGCGGGCACGGACGTGACGGAGCTCCTTGGTGTCAAGAAATGGGAGATCGAGGAGAAGGTGACCACCGGAGGTACGGTGATCGGGAACCTGCCCTACGATATACCGCACACCGATGAAACCCGTGTGCAGGCGGAGCCGGAGCTGATCGGTGCGTTTGCGGGACTGGAATACTACATCAGCACCAAGATGGACGGCTCGTCCCATTCCATTGGCATCGATGAGAACGGTTTCCATGTGACGGGGCATAACTACGAGTACAAGGACGACGGCTCCAGCGCCTTCTACAACATGGTCAAGGAGCGGGGTTATCAGGAGAAGCTGGAGAGATTTGCCGCGCAGCAGGGCTTGAAGCTGATCACGATTCAGGGTGAGCTGTGTGCGCCGGGGATCCAGCAGAACAGGCTGAAACTGAAAAAACCGGAATGGTACGTGTTCACCATCCGGGAAAACGGCAAGCGTGTCGGTCTGACAAGAATGCAGGAAATCTGCAAAGCGCTGGAGATGACCACGGTTCCGATCGAAGAGGTGGATACCGATCTCCCCTCCAAGTACCCCACAGTGGAAGCGCTATTGGAGCGCGCCGACGGAAACTACCCTTGCGGCGGAAAGAAGGAGGGCATTGTGATCCGGCCCACCGAACCGATATTCTGCCCGCTCATCAGCGCCAGCCTGTCCATGAAGGTGGTCAGCAATAAGTACCTGCTGAAGAACGAAAGCTGAGGATAAGGTTTCCAAGCAAGCCGAGGGTTGTTTCGGATGGAGAGGGTACTTGTCGAAAGTCCGGCAGCTGCCCAGGTGGAAAAGCGCCTTGCATATGTCAAGGGTATGGAGGTGGACTCTGCCAAGCGGGAGAGTGCACGGAGGTCTTCGGCAATGCAAGCGGCTCGGCGGTGAGTATTGCCATGGATTCTTCCTATCTCCAACGTTTGAAGTCAGAACACTCTCGTGCAGGGAACACATGGCCAATCGCGCCAAGCGCAAGAAAAGGAGAGAGAACGGATGCAAACGGTGCAGGCGTGTCTGCGGACAGGAAATCGGGAAGCCATTCTTGGGGCACTTGCCTGGGATCTTCTGTGTGATCCCATTTCTGTCCTGGAGATGGGGCATCACACGATCAAGGACATACGCGATGGGTACAAAACGCATATGAGCGGGTTCATCGACAGACTTCTGGAAATGCAAGCGGAAGAGAACGAGAACATGGTGGTTTTCCTGGCGGAAACAATGCTAAACGGCAGAGAAGAGCGGGAAGTGCTGCTCTGCGATATCCGGGAAGCAGCGGCGGATCCCAATGCGCCATACTATGATCCCGGCTTTACAGCGTGGAGAAAGATCCTGGGGTATCACGTGGCGGAAAACAAACTGACGCAGGACCATCTTTCCGAACTGCTGGCGAGGCTTCTGAAGGACATGGCGTGGCTGGGAACGGAAGAGGATGCGCGCAAAGCGAGAAAAGAGAAGCTGGAGAAATCCTTCCAGGAAGCGATGAAGGAAAGCGGGATCCCGGCAGAACAGGTTTTCGGGGAGATAGCGAGGGAATATGGATTCCCGATCGATGAGACGGATCCTGTGCAGGATGCGCTGCGGGAGCGCGTGCTAGAAACACAGATCGGGTTTATGGAGTACAGCCGAAAGCGGGAGCGGAAAAGGCTGATCGAAAGAGTGCAAGGGAGGACAGAGCATGCAAATGACGAGTGCACAGGCGGCAAAGGAGATGCGGAAACTGAAGGACCAGCATGAAGCACTGCTGACCATTGAGGAGAAGTCCAGAGAGTTTGTGGCCGCCATCCAGGAAGACGTGGAGAAGGTTCGCCCGGTCTATGACTACGCGGGGGTGCAATCTGAGCTGGATGAAATTGAGGCGAGAATACGCAGACTGAAGCACGCCATGAACACCTTCAATCTGCATCAGGAGGTACCGGGCTTTGGCATGACGATCGACCAAATGCTGGTGTACATTCCGCAGCTGACGGCAAGGAAGAAAAAGCTGGACGCCATGCGCAAGAAGCTGGTTCGAGAACGGAAAGTGGAGAGCTTCGGGCGCAGCAACATCGTGGAATATACCTACGCCAACTATGACAGTGCCCTTGTGGAAGCGGACTATCTGAAAGTGGCGGATGCGCTGGCGGCGGCACAGAATGCCCTGGATCAGGTCAATACCACGGTGGAATTTGAAGTGTAAGCTATTCCGCAGTCTGCAGGACCGAAACGATAACAGCGTGGGTCGGATCACGTGATGGTTCAAGGAAAGAGATACGGTGTTCCCCATGTTATTTCAATTGATTCGTTCAGGTTCATGGTCAAAGAAAAAGCTGTCGATCTTCTGCAAGGATTGGGATGGTCTGCAGGCAGAAAAACCTGGCAGAAGTCGTGCGAAGGTGTTGCTTTTCACCTTGCGCGCAGGTTCAAGGTGGTCGTGATTCGTTTTCCAACGTGTTGGCGAAAGGGAACGGCATATCGGTCATTCTACCGCGCGCATGCAGGATGAGAGCCTTGGGCAGAGGAGGTTCGGTTTCAATCTGTCCCTTTGCGCAGGAAGATGAAAGTCATGAAGAATCAGTATGTATTCAGGCATACCGTATGCGAAGGTCTGACGTAAAAAATCAAGGCAGAAGATACGATTCATTGGGAAGATATGGATGAGAGCAAACCACCGGGGGATGATCATCGTGGAAACTAAAACCATCCATCTCACAACGAAAGAAGCGCAGATCCTGCGGGATGTTTGCTTTGCCAGAATGAAAGTGCTGCAAGCCGGAGATCCAGAGGAAGCAGCGTCTCTTCCGATGCCTACGGAATTATCCGAGGGTATGGTGCGGCAGGCCCTTCCGGTATTCGACTTTTTCCGCTGCGCCTGGAATGGCCATGAGGAAGGTGTAAAGCGACAGGCAAAGGCGCAGTTCAGCCTCGCCCCGCAGGCTGGCTGCGATTATTATGACGGCATGATCGGGGCATACCGGCAGATCGTGTCTGCGCAGATGAAGGAATATACCCCGGAGGATGTGGTTGCGCTGCAGCAGCGGCTAAAGGATTTCGTCAAGACGCTGAAGGCTGCGCCGGCACGAAATCTGTATATTGCAGACTGCCACTTCTACCACCGCCGCTTGAATACCGAGATGGATCGGCGCGGCTTTGCTTGCGTGGAAGAGATGAACGACCACATGATTCGGCAGTGGAACGCAAAGGTCCATCCGAACGATACCGTATACATCCTGGGCGATTTCAGCATGGCAGACGGCTTTCAGACATCCGGGGTGCTGCGCAGTCTGCACGGAAAGAAGCATCTGATCCTCGGGAATCACGATGAGAGATATCTGAAGGACAAACACTTTGAGGACGCGCTCCTGCAATCGGTCCAGCCGTATCTGGAAATCCGTGATCAGGGCAGGGTAGTTATTCTCTCCCACTATCCGGTCTTCTGCTACAAAGGACAGTACCGGCGGGACAAGCAGGGGAATGCCCTGACCTACATGCTCTATGGACATGTGCATAACACGCACGACGAGCGGCTGATCCATCGGTTCATCATGGAAACGCGAAGGACGAGCGTCATGTCAAGGCATGCCACGGCGCCGGAAACGATCCCGTGTAACATGATCAACTGCTTTTGCATGTTCAGCGACTATCAGCCGATGACGCTGTATGAGTGGATAGAGACAGACAGGCGGCGGCGGGAGGCGTTGGAGGGCAGATGAGCCACAGAAGGAAGATCGGAGACGACAGGAGACTGCGCAGGACCTACCGTGCTACACGGCATAGCTGCATTTCCGGCGTGTACTATGATCGCCGAAAGTATCGCCTGATCAGGTTCTACCAGGGAAAACGGGCAAAATACCTCAGGAGATGCAGCAACAAAAAGGTACGGAGGACGAAAGAAACCTATCAGCGAGGGCAATATCGGAAGGTGTTCGACTACTGGTGGAGGCTATGGTGAGCGGTGCGAGGGGCTAATGTTGCCCGTAGGTAGAGGGATTTCCCGAACTGCGAAAGTCAGAGAAGATCGTATGGACCAACCCCGCTTTCATCCATGAAGCTACTGTGCTTCTTCATGGACATGCCACGAAAAAGTGGTGGGAGTATCCTTGCTCATGGACCCGGGTTATTTCCCAAGCTTGGGCACAGGACAAGTGAAACAAGCTGTCAGGTCATGGGTTGATCGAGAACTTCAAGAGGTTTTCAGGGATAGATCGCACGACTACACCATGTTCGGGACAGGTGCAGCTATGCTGGGGAAAGATGAGCAGTGCGGAGAAACTCACGCCGGAACATCATGCCAGAAGGCCCAGAATCTCGCAGACTGAGACAACTGAAAGGAGGCCTCGGACCTACCCGCAACAAGAAGCGCAGACAAAGGATACGGGAGGAGCAGAGGCAACAAAAGGACATAGCGGCTGGGATTCGCAGCCTGCGCTGGAGAGCAAAGATGGGGGTGCATATGCATGGATGACAGAGAGCTGGCTCTCAAGCTGATCGGCGACTTTGTCCCGGAAGCCTGGGATAATGAGGCGTTCACACAGTATCTGAAGGCACATCTCGATACATACTATGATTACGGGGAGATTGAAAGAATCCGAAATTCGCTGCGGTGGAAAATGCAGGAGTGCGTACACAATGCACGGGAGGATTACGATTTCCTGAGGGATACAGTGCATCCGGTGGAGGTAGATGTCGAGAAACGGGAGATCCGATTTGGAGCGTATGTTCTTCCTGCGTACTGGTGCAGGGAAGGCATTTCCCCGGACGAGATGGAGGACATCAAGCTTCGATACAAGCGGATGTGGGAAAACCAGGATTACGGAGAGATACGCTTTCCCATGCTTCAGAACTGGCACCCGCTTGACGCGTGGAGAAAAAGGTATAGCGATGCCCTGCTGCAAAGGATGGAAGAGGATCTGGAAGCAGGAACGGGTGACGAAGCGATGAAGCTGTACGCACTGTATGCGCGCCGTGCGTGCATACATGAACTGGATTGGAAGTACCCGGACAAAATCAAAGCGATCCTTTCCGTTGACCATCGGAATGACACGGAGACGGAAAGGACGGCAGAGCTCACGCTCCTTCTCTATGACGGATCCACCTGCAGAGTGAGGGTAGGGACGGACAGGCGTGGGAGATACTGCTCCACCACAGCACTCACAAGACCGGGATTTCCGATGTTCACAGAAGCGGACGATAAGATGATCCAGGAAACCGTCTTTGATCAAGTCCCAAATGGTTCACAATACGAAGCCTGATCTCCTGCATATGTGATGGCGGCCAGCAATGGCGTTAACTGAAAGGTGAGCATTGGAAACGGGACGTTTGAGAATGTGCAAGTGAACCATCCACCGGGATAGGATTTCACAGGCAGAGGACGTGCAGTTTTCTGAAGGGAAGAAAAAGGGAAAAGGGATGCGGCGTGGGGCCGTGGGGGAGAAAACTGGGGAATCCCAGGAGAGTGTATGCCCATGAAGATGCATAAGGCGGTTGGGTGTTATGGACAAGGAGAGGAATGCAGAGATGAAATACGAGCATGAGTGGATTACGCTCAGAGGCAGGACCATCCTATGCGAAGCGCTGATGAGGACATTGGGGATGAGCGCTGCGATCTTGATGCAGAAGGCAGGTGCCAACTGCAGGGATGGCAGAGAGTTCATTCGGGATGCGATCTATGACTACATGAACGGGCGGGAAGAGGTAGGCTACACAGAGACGTTCTACAGGTCCCACCATTTCTCGCCGCCAAGCAGCAGAAAGCTTCCAGACGCCATTGAGGAAATGTTCCAAATGCTGGAAGAGATGTCGGGAATAAATCTCACGCCTTTGCTGGACGAGGCGCAAGAAGAGACAGCACGCGTTGTGGCAGAAAGAGAAGAAGAGCAGAAAAGGCATGCATCCCTGTGCGCTGCCGCAAGTCAGCTGATGCAGGATACGCCCTTTCCGGAGTCTCCGCAGGAGAAGGTGACGTACCTATTGCAGCTGCAGGCCGCAAAGGAGGTATCCTGCGCCTATGACATCTCGGATGAAGAACGGAAGATGGAACAGATGGCAACTGAAATATGGTGTGACATCCTGATCCACCGTATGGCGAAGGAGACCCTGTCGTATACACTGATGAAGTCGCTGGTCCAGCAGGAGTTTGTGGACGAATTCTTTTTTACGGATGTACTGCGCTCCCTTGGAGACGAGCGTGATTTCGAATGGTATGACGAAGATTTTATGGGGTCAGATCTGTTCGATGACACGATCATCCCAATCGACAGCGTGCTGCAGGAAGTGGAGCCAGAGTTCATGCAGAGGCTTCACATACGGAGGAACTGAGGCCAGGAGCTTCAGAGAAATGTGAAGACAGTCTTGGCAGAGCATTCCGATAACACGTAGATGCAGAGGTAGGCGTGGGAAGGTTGGGACGGGAAAACAGAATGGGAGCGATGCTTATGTCGGACTTCAACCGTATTTTCCTGACTGGTGACAAGCATGCGGATTTTGATGAGTTCATCCAGAAGGCCCGGCGCTGCGGCATCACGGATGCAGACCTGGTGATTATCACCGGCGATGTAAGCATCAATTTCTACGGGAATTGGCGCGACCGGGTGAGCAAGGAGGCGCTCTCCCGTGTACCGGGTACCATCCTGTGTGTTCGGGGAAACCATGAGATGCGGCCCACAGATCCGAGCCTGCATGGGATGTACCGCAAGGTGGACTGGATGGGCGATATGGCCTATGTCGAAGAGGCGTATCCGCGCTTCATCATGGCAGCCGATGGTGCGAGGTACCACATCAATGGGCGGGATTTCCTGGTGATCGGTGGCGCGTATTCTGTGGACAAACCCTATCGACTGCAGATGGGGTGGCAGTGGTTCCCGGATGAGCAGCTAACAGAGACGGAGATGGCGGTGATCCGGAAAGAGATGGTTGCGCACGGCAACTGTGAAGACATCATCCTGGCGCATACGTGCCCCTATGACAGTCGACCTACCGAATGCTTTCTTTCCGGCATAGATGAGAGCCAGGTGGACAACAACATGGAACATTTCTTGCAGGAGATAGTTGAGAAGGTGACATACAACCAGCTGTATTGCGGACATTGGCACATCGACAAACAGGATGCGAAAATCCGCTTCTTGTTCCGGGATATCGTTATGCTGGAGTGAAGTGCAGTGGAGGGGAGAGCGGGGCGTGTGCCTACGGCAGAGAGAATACCGGGTCGGGGATATCGTGCATTTTGAAGATGCAAAGCTTGGGAGGAAAGAAGCACAGCGCCTGGGAGAACTTGGCTTTACGGTCTATCTCACCCATTTCGTGCATGGAGCATGTGACCTGTGGGTATACGACTATCTTCCACCGGCAACAAGGGATGCGGAAGGGTTTTATATCGAAGATGAGGCGCTGCGGATGCGGCTGTTACGGGAACTTCGGAAATTACCCTATGCGCGGACAGGGAAAACAGTGGAGGCGTGCTATCCCATCCTTCTCACTGAAGAAGAAAGAGCCGAAAGCCAGGACGTGCTTGGCTTTGCGAGAGGCCTATGGTGTGCTAATCAGCCAATCTATGACAAGAGCCATGGCTATATTTCCTCCGAAGTGCTCCTATACACCAGCCTCTTTGCAGCTTTCAGGACAGTGCATGCAGGGTTTAGCATCTATGGTTACGAATACCCTATTACCCGAAAGATGTGGGCGCGAATGGGTGAGGCTGTCGCTGCGCATGGAAATATCTGTCGGCATGCCTATGCTGAGCTTGACGCGTGGATCAAGCGGGAAGAGGCGACAGGGGACGTGCTGATGACGGTGCTTTGCATATAAGCCGCTTGCTATGGTTGCGAGGGTTATTCCAGGGCGTGTACGGATACCGGGAAGGGATGATCAGATGGTGCATCCTTTATCGAAACGGCAAAGGAATTTGAAAGCACGGGGATCTGCTTTCCGGGAAAGGGTAGCTTGTGACGGGAAAAAACAGA
The DNA here is from genome assembly GCA_017476845.1 of Clostridia bacterium. Taxonomy (GTDB): domain Bacteria; phylum Bacillota; class Clostridia; order Christensenellales; family Aristaeellaceae; genus UBA2943. The sequence goes on along the minus strand of JAFUZB010000446.1, from coordinate 6,550 downwards.
ACCCTGGCATAGTTGTGAAAGCGCATGTGGACGCTGAAAGGAAGGCTGACGAATGAACGATTTGCTGTATGTCTATCTGGAGTGGGACCCGACCGATATGGAGAAGAACGTGAAGGTCGAAACCCTTTTCCCCCGGTTGGATGCATTGCTGAAAGAACATGGCTGGGAGTACACCGGGATGCAGAACATGTATAGACCTGTGAAGGGAACGGATCCTGATGACACCTACACGCAGGCGAGGCAGGCATTGAAGGATGCGCAATGGCTGAAAGAATACAATCCACATACTGCAACAAGCACTTGGACGAACGCTTGTGAGCTGAATGAGATTGTGATTGAGCACGCGGGAGACATCGATGAGGCCAAGCTGAACAAATACAGGGAGTATTACCAGAAGAATCACAAGTTTGCCCACGGGATTGTGGTGGATGACGAAACACATATGCTTCTGGATGGATACACGTCCTATCTCATCGCAAAGGAAAATGCAAAGGCGCATCCCGAGATTATGCAGGTGAGGCGCGGCCAGGTGTTCAGGAAGATCGTCGTCGGAAAGCTGGAAGGTGAGGAAAATCTAACCTGCTGGTATTATGACGATGGCCCGGCGGTATGTCCTGGGGACGTGCTTGTGGATGTGGATGGAAGACAGATGGAAGTGGACCACATAGGATATGTCGCGGGGAAGCATGCGTGCGAAAAGTACAAACCATGGCAATCATGAATGCGGATTTGATCCTGAATTCGATATCACAATGGATAGATACACGAAATCGTGGAAAGCATGGAAACCGATGAAACGCTTAAGAAGATTGCATATGCAGCAGGAAGGCATCTGACCATAGCATCTGCAGATCAAGAGGCCATTTGCGCTATGCTTGTATCGGTTCGTTTGTTCTCTTTGAGGCGTTGGAAAGAGGCGGTACAGATTGACGATACCAACAAATACTCAAACTTTGCTCAGTGGGCATGTCGTGGAATGGGCAAGGATTGAATTCAAACCCACTTGGGATCCGGAAGCGTCATTGAAGACAATTACCGCGTTCGCTAACGATCTTGATAACTGGGGTGGAGGATATATCGTTCTTGGCATCAAGGAGAAAGACGGTATTCCTGTAAAGCCTTATATTGGTGTGCCGATCGATAAGGTTGACGCATGGCAGAAGGACATCTACGAAAAGTGCAAATTGATTTGCCCAGGCTATACGCCGATCATCGGCAAAGATGAAAAGGATGGAAAGACATTCCTGATCGTGTGGTGTCCTGGTGGAGATACACGCCCGTATTCATCGCCCAAAACGATGGAGAAAAACGATAAAGAACGGTGTTACTATATTCGCAAAGGTTCGGTGACAGTTATTCCAAATGACGATGAATTGAAGGAACTATTTGCGTTGGCAAACAAAACGCCCTTTGATGACCGCGTGAATCACACTGCCGAGCTTTCGGATCTCAACTTTACGCTTATCAGGGCATATCTGAAAGAGATTCATAGTGATCTGTATGCAGAAGCTGACAGTATGGATTTTGAGACCCTGTGTGCTGATATGAACTTGATCAGCACGTTACCTGAATATGTGAAGCCTCGGAATGTGGCGCTTATGTTTTTTCATCCGGCACCCGAAAAATACTTCCCATGTGCACAAATTGATGTGGTTCAGTTCCCCGATGGAGATGGTGGAGATAATATCATTGAGCAGACCTTTACTGGTCCGCTGCATGAGCAACTACGTGCTGCGTTGCGGTATATTCGTAACGTAGTGATCACACAGCGCGTGGTGAAATATCCTGATCGAGCGGAAGCCGACCGATTCTTCAATTACCCGTATGCAGCCATTGAGGAGGCATTGTCCAATGCCGTATATCACAAGGCGTATGACGAACGTGAACCCATCGAAGTGCGAGTGGAAAAGGACATGATTGAGATCATCAGCCATCCGGGCCCGGATCGCTCTGTGACGTTAGAAGAGCTTCGTCATTTCAATGTGAGAAGCCGTAGATATCGCAATCGTCGTATAGGGGAATTTCTGAAAGAATTGCATCTGACAGAAGGAAGGAATATTGGATTTACGAAGATCCTGAATGCATTGAAACAAAACGGTTCCCCGCTTCCAGAATTTGAGACAGATGAAGCCCATGATTACTTCATCACCAGACTGTTCATACGAGAAGGATTTTACGATTATCAGGATAGCGATTTGGAGCGCTCTGAAAATGGGCTGGAAAAAAGGCCCCATAAAGGGCCAGAAACCAAATCGGATGAGATGGATGCAAGATGTGAGGCTGTATTACAGGAAATGATTGCAGACAGCAAGATATCTAGATCTAAATTGGCCAAAAATCTCAATTTGACAGAAAAGCAGGTCAGAACTGCAATCAGTAGACTGAAAGCAGAAGGAAGAATTCGTTTTGAGGGATCAGGTCGCGGCGGTTACTGGGTGCCACAACAAGATGATGCGTCTGGAGTGTGACTGCGCAGCAAGGTAGCGAAAGGGATAATGCATACGACACGGTAGTTTTGAATCGTTCTTTGGAGCGAAAAGGCAGGGTTTATTTGAACACAGCTTCAATCACCACACTCTGGCTGACTTGAGGAAGCCGGAAAGAGGATGAGGTTCCGAAGCTGACAGCGAGACCGTCAATGAGCCAGTAGTCGAGCTTTTTGCCCTTGGGGACGCTTGCGTGAATGGAAAGGTCCTGAGCATCATCAAAGGATACGGAGGCGTATTTTGTTCCCGTGCCTTTGCCACTTTTTCCGGTGTACTGGATGTAGCCCCCTGTGACGGAAACCATGTATTCCCCCGCGCCTGTTTGAGGAAGCGGGGTAGAGATGGGAGATGATTTCTTTGAACTCGTCTTCTTCGTGGGCATTTCACGCACAAGATAGCGCCAGCTGGCATACCCGCTGACCCCGTTATAGGTGACATAGGCGGACTTCTCTGTGGAGAGGTTCTCATCAGGCGTTACGGCCGTGCCATAGGGGATGTGCGCAATGATACTGTTGTCCTCGGGAGAGCGAAGATTAAGCGTCTTGCCGTTGGAAGTGTAGACATAGTAGGTTTCGGCAAATGCAAGGGAGAAAGACAGGCAGAGGAGAAGGACAAGGGTAATAGCGAGAATACGGGATAAGCGCTGCATGATATAGCTCCTTTCGTAGCTTTTGGGATGACACAAGTGTACAGGATTGATCCTCGGAAAACAACAGCGCCCCGCGAAAGCGGGGCGCGCGTAATTACGAGAAAGACATCATTTTTCGTCCGCTACGGTACAGGAAGACCAGAAAGCGTTTTCCGGCCTTTCCCGGAAGCGTACTGAAGAAACCGATGGGATTGCGGCGAAGGGCTTTGTAGAGATCCGGATCAAAGGACTGGATCGTATCCCACATGCGTGTGTTCAACTCTTCTCCGCGTTTGTGTCCGTCGATGAACTGCAGTGCCGAGGTGGTAAACAGCTGGCCTGCGGCATTATTGAGCATGTATTTCCAAAGATGTCTGGGATTGCGCTTGAGCTCCTCGAGAGAATAGCTGGTGACCATCTTTTCCGCAAGGGTTGTGCACTGGTCCAGACGACGCAAGATGACATCTTCATGAATGGACTGATCTGGGCGTCCGATAAAGTATCCGTAGAGGGGCTCGGGGTGATAGTATACCGTCTTCACATAGGGGAGCGGCTGATAGATATACAGGTTGTCCTCGTAGAAGGTGTGTGCGGGAAGGATAAGGTGCATATCCCGCAACAACTGCGTGCGATAGGCGATGGAGTGAATCATGAACTGCTTCCACATCGGGAAGTGATGGGCTTCCTCCCAGGTCTGGATCGCCCTTGCGCGGAACACATGATTGTAGCGCACCATGAAGACGTTCTCATGGTTCTGTTGATCGTAGACATAATCGTTGACAATCATGTCCGGGAGATGATCAGGGTCAAAGGCGCGGATAGCATCAAGGAGATGAATGAGGGCATCGGTATCGATGCGGTCATCGGAATCGACAGTCTTGTAGAACAGGCCTTGAGCCAGTCGGATGCCAGTGTTCAGACCTTCACCGTGACCGCCGTTGGGCTGATGGACGACGCGAACCCGGTCCGGATACGCCTGTGCAAGCTGATCTGCGATCTGCGGAGTACGATCCGTCGATCCATCATCGACGATGAGAATGTCCAGCTCCGGTCCGCCTGGGAGCAGCGAACGGATACAATGCTCCATGTAATCCTGAGAATTATAGCAGGGGACTACCAGTGTGAGCAGTTTCATAGCGAAAGAGGACTCCTTTAAGAGGCTTAGGACAGAGAAAAAGCGGTCAGTTTTTTCTGACCGCCCCAAACTATAGCATTTGACTAGGAAAAAGTCAAACAAAAGGCGAACGTTCGGATATAGACAAAAGGATGCCCGCAGGGGATGATCACTGCGCATGGTCGAGGGAAGCAGCAACGAAATCGCGGAAGAGCGGGTGCGGCCGGTTGGGACGGCTCTTGAGCTCCGGATGGAACTGAACGGCCACAAACCAGGGATGATCGGGGATCTCCACGATTTCCACCAGCTTTCTGTCCGGGTTAATGCCGGCCATGACCATACCGTTGTCCATGAAGCGCTGTGCGTACTCGTTGTTGAATTCGTAGCGGTGACGGTGTCTCTCCTCAATCTCGGGTGTGCCGTACGCCTTGTAGCTCTTGGTGCCGGGCACGAGCTGGCAGCGATATTTGCCCAGGCGCATCGTGTGGCCTAGATTCTGCAGGTCCTGATCCTCCATAAGGGTGATGACCGGATGGTTAGTGTGGGGATCGGTCTCGGAGGTGTTGGCATCGGTGAGATGGAGGACATGGCGTGCATACTCAATCACAGCCATCTGCATGCCAAGGCAGATCCCGAGGAAGGGAATGCCGTGCTCTCTGGCATACTGTACGGCCACCATCTTGCCCTCCAGGCCGCGGTTGCCAAACCCGCCCGGGACCAGGATGCCGTCACAGCCGGCAAGCTTCTCTGCAATGTTCTCGTTGGTGACATCGGCAGACTGGATCCAACGAATGTTCACCTGCGCCTGATTGGCGATGCCGCCGTGGGTGAGCGCCTCGACGATGCTCAGATAGGCATCGTGGAGTTCCACATACTTGCCTACCAGGGCGATGGTGACCTCGCGGGTGGGATGGAGCTGGCGCTCCACCATGGTGCGCCATTCGGTGAGGTCGCAGTGCTCATTGGGAAGGGAGAGCAGCTCGCAGACCTTCTGGTCCAGCCCCTCCTCGTGCAAAAGCAGCGGGACCTCATAGATGCTGCGTGCATTCTGGTTTTCAAAGATCCGGTCGGGACTAAGGTTGCAGTACTGGGAGATCTTTTCCCTCAGATCATGGGGAAGATTATGGTCGCAGCGGCACACAAGGATGTCCGGGGAGATGCCGATTCCGTTGAGCTCCTTGACGGAGTTCTGTGTGGGCTTGCTCTTGAGCTCTCCGGAGGCCTTGAGGTAGGGAACGAGGGTGACGTGGATATAGAGACTGTTCTCGTAGCCGACCTCGGTGCGCATCTGGCGAATGGCCTCCATAAAGGGGAGGGACTCGATGTCGCCGACGGTACCGCCGATCTCGGTGATGACCACGTCCGGCGCATCCTGCTGGCGGGATACGAGGAGAATATTGCGTTTAATCTCGTTGGTGATGTGCGGGATCACCTGGATGGTGGCACCGAGGTATTCGCCGCGGCGCTCGCGCTCAATGACGGTCTTGTAGACGCGCCCAGAGGTGACGTTGCAGGCCTGGGTGAGCGATTCATCGATAAAGCGCTCATAGTGGCCAAGGTCCAGGTCGGTCTCTGCGCCGTCATCGGTGACATAGACTTCACCGTGCTGATAGGGGTTCATGGTTCCGGGGTCGACGTTGATGTAGGGATCGAATTTCTGATTAAAGACACGAAGCCCACGGCATTTGAGCAGGCGTCCCAGGGATGCGGCAGTGATCCCCTTGCCCAATGAGGAAACCACACCGCCGGTCACGAAGATGAACTTGGTCTGCATGATGATTGCCCCCGCATGGTGAATTGTCCAGGAGCAGGTCCATGGACTTGAAAAGTATAGGCAAGGGTCTTTTCTTCGTCAAGCGCATTTGGGAGAAGGAAAGGGCGGGGAAGACCGGAAATATGGGCGGATACGGCGTGGAAAACACAGAAAAAACCGGATGGGTTAGCCCATCCGGCGACCTCTACTTTACGACGGTATAGAGAGATTCCGGGTCAGATGCATGACATAGGTATTCCGGGAGACTGTTTACGGTGCGGTAGGTGATGCCCTCCGTGCGGGAAACGGTTCCCGGACCGAAGGCAAGAAAGTCGTCTCCCGCATCGCCGCTTCGTGCGCACTCGCTTCGCATGGGCGTAATGCCAAGAACAAAATGGTTCTTCAGGTATTCCTTGTAGCCCTTCTCCATGAGGTGTGAGCGGGCTTTCTCTGTCACACCCTCCGCCTCCAGGTTTTCCGAATCAAAGGGATCAAAGAGGATTTCCGGGGTGTGAAACCTGCACAGGAAGCGCGTGCTCACCAGGAACTGTTCTGGCGTCTGCTCGGGG
>JAFUZB010000445.1 GCA_017476845.1 Clostridia bacterium | reverse complement strand
GTTCCCATCCACTGCATGAGAACCGGGAATACGCACACGAAGGAATGTCCTATGCACAATGATCTTTTCACGATTGGAGAAATCGCAAAGCTCTTTCATCTAAGCCTTTCCACGCTCAGACACTATGACCGCATCGGGCTGGTTACGCGTGAATATACCGATCCACAGACCGGGTATCGCTATTACTCCACCCGGCAGTTTGAGGTGCTCAATACGGTGCGGTATCTCCGAGAGCTGGATACACCCCTTGAGGATATTGCCGCCTTCCTGAAAAAGCGCGATCTTGAAGGTATCCGTCATTTGCTCCTCCAACAAAAGGCAGAAATCCAGCAGCGCCAGCAGGAGCTGGAGAGAATCGCACACAAGATCGATCACAGGATCCGGATGCTGGACGACGCACAGCATTCGCAGCTAGATCAGATCATGTACAGAACAGCTCCGGCGTGCAGGATGGCACTGCTTCGTCAGACATTTCATGTGCAAAGCCCGCTGGATCTGGAATTCTACATTCGCAAGCTCGAAGCGGACGAGGCACGCACTGCCATCTTCCTGGGAAAGGTGGGGATAGGGATATCGCCTGCAGCACTTAGCAGCCGGCATTTTGATGCCTACGATACCATGTTCCTTTTGCTGGACGAGGAGGATCTGCCTCAGTCTGAGCCCAGCCTTTTCCCGGAAACAGCCTGCCTTTCCATACGTTTCAGGGGCTCCCACGAACGCGCAGCCCACTATTATTCCTTGCTGATGGATGCAATGGACAGCCGCCATTTACAGCCCTCCGGGTTCTCCAGGGAGATCACTATGATTGATGGTGGGCTGACCTCGGACACAAGCGCCTATGTCACAGAGATCACCATCCCCGTATCTCCGGTGTAAATAGGCACAGGGTACCGCGCACCAAGTTGGCTTAAGAACACCATGCAGCAACATAGACACAGATTGGACGGACTGCTATACTGCCAGACAGGAAAGCTGTCGAAACCGAAAAGAGAACAGCTACAGTCGCCTCCTTGAGACCAGCATAAAGGCCCATCAAGGAAGCGCTGGGAGCGGACAATCAAGCGATGTTAAGGAGAAGAAGGACATGCCCCATACGCTCATAAAGGCGAAGAATGTGATCTCCTACCGGATTCCAGAGGGAACCGTTTCTGTAGACAGTCATGCCTTTGACGGCTGTGACGAAATAGGGGAAGTCTACATTCCAAAGAGCCTGGCAACATTGGATGCCTCCATCTTCGAAGGGCTGAAAAAGCTGGAGATGATTTTCGTCCACCGGCAGCATCCCAGCCTTCTCTCCATAGATGGCGTACTCTACACAAGGGACGGCATCCTGCTCATGTATCCCAGAGGCCGGGATGAGGATACATTCAGAGTCCCTGAAAAGACCACAGCGATCCGTCCGGGAGCATTCTGTGACATGGATCATCTCAAAGAGCTCTATATCCCGGTATCCTTGGTATCACAGCAAAGTGATCTGCTGCCAGGTGTGGAGCAGAAGCCTGCCATCATTTTCTATGAGAGAACAGTCCAAGGAGACCTCCAGCTTCCCTTCTATGAATACACCAAGCTCCGGTCTGCCTTCTATAACGAGCCCCACCGGATGATCCGAAGCTATATCCGGGGCGCACTTCTTGTACGGTGTGCAGATGCTGTGTCCGTAACCATTCCACCTAAGGTTCGATATATTGATGACGCTGCCTGGAAACAATGCAAGCATGTCCGGGAGATCACATTGCCCAAAGGATTCCCACTGCGTGACATCGCGTCTAGCCTCATGACGCTGCCGCGCCTTGAAAAAGTGCATGTGCACAAAGATGATCCGGAATTCGAGGAAGACAACGGTGTCGTGTACACACATACAGGGGAACTCGCGTTCTATCCGCCATGCGCAGGGGAAGTATTTCACGTCCGGGAAGGGACAAAGTCTCTGGACATGGATATCCTCTCCACCTGCAGCCATCTGCGTGAAGTGGTTCTCCCATCTACCCTCACAGAAGTGAAGCCTCAGTACATGATGCGCGTCTCGAAGGATTTCCACATCCTCGTCAGGTCGGATCATCCGCTTTTTCACATAAAGGACGGCTTTCTTATGCGGGATAAGCAACTCATCATGCCCTGTGCGCCGCTGCCTGAAACCGTTCGCATACCGGATGGCACAGTCAGCATCGGTGAGAACGCCTTCCGCCTGCATACCGAAATCAAGTCCGTGATACTGCCGGATACCCTGCGCATCATCGAAAGCTCGGCATTCTCCATGTGCGTGCAAGTAGAGGAAATCCATCTGCCTGAAGGACTCGTGGAAGTCGGAACCAGTGCGTTCTCGTCCTGTGGTCGTGTAAAGAGTCTCCGCATACCGAAGTCCTACGATATCTGCGTGAATTCATGTTCATTGGATGCTTGGCTACCGTGCATGCTTGAAGAGCTCAAGATGCCCGGAAGAAGCATCCGGGAAGTGATAGAGTGCATGGCCGCCAGCACCCCTTTTACACATTCTCTAAGTCAACGTGTGGAGCGTCGGATGCGACAATTGCTGATGGCGGGCGAGCTTGCCCTGATACGAGAGGATGAACCTGAAAAAACCGCTGAAGTACCAGCAGAGGATATCCCCACGATTCTTTCCTATCTCCTGGATGCAGGGGATACAGATCAGACAAGTATGGTTCTTGCATATAGCGAGCGCCACTACCCATCAATCGCTGGTTAATCCATTCCCGCGTATAGCCTTTTCGCTCATATGTTGCGACCAAGCGATCGGCGATCAGTTCTGGATCAAGAGTTTCTTCAATGCGCTCTCTTCCAAACTGCGCAAGCTACAATTTAAAAGTCTCTGCTTTCTTGGATGGAATGGACTGGATAATACGAAGGAGCTGCTCTGTGTCCGCAATATCAGTATGATAGCGCTTGCCATCTGCTCCTCCAGCTTCAGTTGCTTACATTTTGTAAGCAGTTCACCTGCGCTTTCAGCGTTGAGGCGCTTCTTCAAAACAGCCCAATAGGTGTATGGCGTCTTGCTGTTCGGTAAGAACGCTCACCACATCGACAATTGAGAAGTACCATTGTTCTGCATTCGCGTCCCATGCTGTTCTAATAGCCTGATCCTCAAACAATTGTAATTGTTCCTGTTCCTTCCATTTACATCTTTCTGCGCAACCGCGCTTGGTTACTCCAAATTCGGAACATCTTGACATGATTATATCAGCGTGCACATGGATACTGATACCACCCAGGTCTTCTGCACCTGATTATCAAACCAGGCACAGGCGTCTAGCTCTCCGTTTCCGGCATATAGAGTCTGCACGTGTCAAGCTCCGGTTCATCCTGTGATGCCCGTATGGTGGCCAGGACCTTTTCGTCCTTGGCAGTCAGTACACAGGTTTCACCGGCCAATGCTTTAAATTCATCAAAACTGTATTTGTTTCCATCTTCGTCAATAACGACAAGCCTCTTCCCATGAGGAAGGCCAATAAACTTACTCCAACGGATCCCCCGCCAATTCATACCGCAAAACAGCATCGGTGGGTAGACGTCTTCCCCTTTATCCATCAGCACCATCACAGTTCTCGTCTCCAGATCACGCAGGTACTGTCCTACCGTCTCATCGGTTTGCATAGACGCGGGCAGACCTGCACGAAGGTATTCTGCCATGTTGCTTTTCAGCTTCTGCAGATGTTTTCGGAACAGTTGATTTTTCTCGTCCTCCTCCTCTGTGGTCAGATAATAGACCATCCTAATCACCCCTCATCTTCTTCCAAGATCTGTATTGCCTTTCTCCCAAGACGGACCATTTCTTTTGCTACACAAACCTCATGATCCCACATTCCTCTACCGCTTCACGTTTTTTCACTGTTACGGATGATCTTCATCAACTGGTCCTCATTACGTCCCAAGCATTGTGTCTACGACAAGTGCCCACTGGATATTGCCGACCGTGGGGATCATATTCCCTGTGTATTTCCACTCTATATTCACCTCCGTCTCGCTCAATTCGATAGGAAGTTGCTGTCATACAGCCAACTGTTACTCCCCCAACCTGCTCAAGTATTACAGCATGCTTCTTTCCTTTCTTCCGCTTGCTGCTCGTATGATAGTCTGTATCCATCCATCTGTCATTGAACTTGTAAGCTACTTTTTAAAATCCGTATTTTGCATCTTCCCTTTTTTATCAATAGTTTCCCCTATCTATCGTTGATTATTTCTCTTTTCGACTTGTTGCATTGTGCGATAATCCTTGCTATCTTGCACTTATCCGAGTCAGGGGGATTCATGATCAGCCTATTGACCCTAACATATCCGCTTCCTCCTCTTAACCATGGCAGGTTGCACGAGGAACGGCTGTCATGCACGGACGAGTGCAAAGGAGGAAAAGAGAATGGGTATTCACATAGAAACGAGGGGCACAAGCCTTTCCCAGCTTGTGCCCCATTGTCTCATATCAGACCGTCCCACAGAAGTCGTGCCTCTTTTTGCGCTTACCAAGAACATACTTTTGTAATGTTCTCCTTCCGTTAGGATGCGCTGATCATCAATGCTCCACGACATACCAGTAGCCTGTTTTGTTCGAGCCAATCCGGGTAAGCATGCCGCTCTCCCGCAGATCGTGAATCGCGTTGTCAATGGTCGACTTGCCCCGATGTAGCATGACGGCCAGTTGCGGCTTTGTCAGATTGGGATTGTCACGCAGGGCAGCCAACACAAGCGCCTGTGTCTCTGTCAGGATGGACGACACATCCTTCGCCCCGACGCTTGTTTTATCACCCAGTTTATCGCCTGCCTTATCACCCATCACATTGATCCAGTGAAAAGGGATGGTCACCACGATGGCATTCTCGCGGAATTCAAAGGCTCTTTTGCCATATCTCTCTGTGATTTTGGGAACGCCTCTGCCTGTTTTCTCACTAATGTGCAGCTGCAAGAAGATTTCTGACAGCTTTCGGTTGACAGGCACCGACTCCCCGGCGAAAAAGCCCTCCATGGTCTGGTTTGGAGGCAGTGTTCCGCGGGACAGGATTTCTATCCGATCCGAATACACCGTGATCATGGGCTCGTTGCCAGTAATCCAGGCATTATGCACAAAAGCGTTGATGATGGCTTCACGGAAGGCATCGTTCTCAAAGAGCGGAACGTCTTTCCGCTCCACAATTCGGTTGGTTTCATCCGCCTGAATGATGTTCAGCACATCGCCATACCTCAGCACCTCATCCAGAGAATACAGCAGGCACTGGTAGCCGAACTCCCGGACGGAATACATTTTATCCGCCTTGGTTTTCCCGGAAAAGATCGCAACACGAATAGGGATGTGATTGTTATCGGAGAGTAATTGTGCCAGCAGATTGTAACGCCCATCTTCCGTCCGCAATCCCAAATTTCTCTGATAGGTGTCTGGATTCAGCTTCAATCCCTTTGCACCATAATAGATCAGCAGCTTTTCAAAAGTCAGATCCTGATAGAGGGAAGGCGTATTTTCAATGGTGGGCTGACCATGGCGAAGAACTTCGAATAGATAGGATTCTTTCTCCGGATATTTTCGGAGGTTCTCTTTGCTGGAGCCGATTCGGATAAAGCACTCCTGCCGGAAGGAAGTAGGCACCGTTTTTGCTGCGGGAATCAGAAGCACAACAACCCGTTTTCCGTTGATTTCACCCTCGACAAATCGAAAATCGAGATCCGGCGAGAGCTGTCTCGCCAACCAGTGTTTCAGCGGTTCTTTGTCCACGTCCTGGTCAGGATCAAAATGCGTGCCCACAATCTCATGCGTTTCGTTTTGAATGCCCCAGATGTAGTAACCCATCTTCTGGCCTTCATAGGCCGCCGCATTGGAGAGCGCAGAAATATATTCACCCAGCTGCGCCGCATCAAACCAGTTCGCCTTAAACTCAAACCACTCTCTTTCCGTCGGATAGCTGCGAAGCTCATTGATCTTGCTGACCAGTCTTTCATCAAACAATACCGCTCACCTCTTGCTGATTTATCACCCAACGATAGTATATCATATCCGGGTGATAAATGGGTGTTAAATGGGTGTTAAAACGAATAATCTTCTTGTGCATCTTGATGAGTCAATCAACTGAGTTACAAGACATCCCTGCCGGCAGGGATGTGCCCAATTGGAAGCCATCCTTCAGAAAAGTTTTGAAATAAGGGCATAAAAAAAGCACCTCTTTCGTGTGAAATGGGATGCTGTGGTTTCGACTCGAATGGTTGGAATTACGGGTTCTCTGTTGGCGGGGCAAGCGGATCAGTCAGAAGCACTTTCCCCAGCTTTTCATCAAAGGTGAAAACATCAATGCCATCCATGTGGTGATAACCTGCCAAGAGGCAGTCTACAAAGTCCAGACTACGCTTCCCGTAGAGCCTGCAGGCATAACGAACAGCGGACTTCTGGGCAATGGTGATGTCTTGCAGAAAGTCTTCGAGCGCGGTTGCGATAGAAGCTCGGTCTGCCTTATAGACGCCGTGCAGCACATAGACAACCTCGGCTAATATCTCGGGTGTGGTTTCCGCTCCCGCCAGAATGATCTCCCGTGCCTTGTTTGACATGACCGGGTGGTCATTTAGAAGATAGCGCAGGATTACATTCGCGTCAACGAGCGGCATGCTTATCCACCATCGCCTTCTCAAAAGCACCACTTTCCTCAACGATCAGGGAAGGGTTGGAGAACCTGGACAATGTGCCAAAGCTCTGCCCGCGCTTTTCCGTGGGAATAAATGGCATCCCATGCTCGCGGATGCTTTGAACAGCGAAGATCCGGACAGCTTCAGCGAAAGAAGTGCCCATGTTCTTGTACAGAAGCTCTACCTCGTTCTTGATGTCTTCATCCATGCGGACCTGATAAACAGCTTGCTTTGCCATATAGGCCACCTCCTTGCACTACGATAGTAATACAATTATCTGGCGATGTCAAACGTTTTATTCACAGCTCACTCCCAGTTTTCCTGTCGTGGTGATCCTTGCATAGCGGCTGCCAGTTCTCAGTTATTCCGCTGTTAACAAATAAAATAATCCGAACACATTTTCATTTCTGAAAATCTAATTCGGATTATTTTACTGGCTCCCCAGGTAGGGCTCGAACCTACAACCCTTCGGT
>JAFUZB010000444.1 GCA_017476845.1 Clostridia bacterium | reverse complement strand
CGTCTGTCCCTCCGCACCGATGTTCCAAAAGCGCATCCGAAACGCCGGGGTCACGGCCAGGGAAAGGCACAGGAGCATTGCGGTATTCTGCAGCATCACCCAGATCTTTCGGCTGCTACCGAAGGACCCGTTGATAATGGACTGGAAGAGACTGAGCGGATTCTCGCCCGTCATGATCAATGTCAGAATCGCACAGGCCACCAGTGCCAGCAGGACCGCGCACAGATGGACAACCAGTGGAAGATAGACCGGAATATTCACCCGTTTGGTGATGTGAATCAGGGGTTCACGCTTCTTTTTCGCCATCAAGGTTTCCTCCGATATGTGTCATCATCATACCCACCTGAGATTTGATCGCATTGCGTCCGGGAATGATCCCGCTGACCTTGCCGCCGCAGAGCACAAGGATCCGGTCTGCCAACTCCAGCAGCACATCGAGGTCTTCGCCCACATAGATGACGGCCACGCCCTGCTTCTTCTGTTCGTTGATCAGGTTATAGATCGTGTAGGACGAATTGATGTCCAAGCCGCGTACCGCGTATGCCGTCAGAAGCACGGAAGGCGCGGTCGTGATCTCGCGGCCCACCAGCACCTTCTGCACATTGCCGCCGGAGAGTCGGCTGACAGGTGTGGTAAGGCTCGGTGTCTTCACGTCCAGCTCGTCCACCACCTTCTCCGCAACCTCGTGGGGCGCCTTTCTGTCGGTAAAGACGGTATGACCGGTGCGGAAGGAGCGAAGCATCATATTGTCATTGATATCCATGGATCCGACCAGGCCCATGCCCAGACGGTCCTCGGGAACAAAGGAGAGCGCGACACCCATCGACTGGATCTCCAGGGGATCCTTGCCGATCAGTTCCTCCTTCTGGCCGTCATCGGTGACATAGGAGATACTGGAGCCCGCTTCCGTGACCTGAAGTCCCGCGATCGCCTCCAGCAGTTCCTTCTGCCCGCAGCCCGAGATACCGGCCACGCCGAGCACTTCACCCGAATACGCCGTAAAGGAGACATGGTCAAGCTTGACGATGCCCTCCTCATCCAGAACCGTCAGATCCTTGACCTCGATTCTGGGCCTCGGCGCAACGGGCTCGGGCCGCTCGATATTCAGCGATACCGTGTGCCCGACCATCATATTGGTCATCTCCTGGGCGTTGGTATCCCTGGTCATCTTTTCCCCGATGTACTGGCCCTTGCGCAAAATCGCCACGCGGTCGGAGATTGCCTCCACCTCATGCATTTTGTGGGTGATGATGACAATCGCCTTGCCCGCATCGCGCATATTGCGCAGCACGGCAAAGAGCTTGTCGGTTTCCTGTGGCGTCAGCACCGCGGTGGGCTCGTCGAGAATCAGGATGTCGGCACCGCGATAGAGGACCTTCACGATCTCCACCGTCTGTTTCTGGGAGACCGACATATCGTAGATCTTCTGTGCGGGATCAATGTCAAAGCCGTACATATCGCAGATCTCGCGGATCTTCTGGGAGGCCTGCTTGAGATTGAGCTTGCCCTCCAGTCCGAGCTCGATATTCTCGGCTGCCGTCAGGACATCGACCAGCTTGAAATGCTGGTGAATCATGCCGATCCCCAGGTCGATCGCATCCTTCGGAGAGCGGATGACGGTGGGATTGCCGTTGAGAAGGATCTCGCCCTCATCCGGGAAATAGATGCCGGAGATCATGTTCATCAACGTTGTCTTGCCGCTTCCGTTCTCCCCCAGAAGCGCGAGAATCTCGCCTCTGCGGATATCCAGATTCACTCTGTCGTTGGCGAGGGTTGCGCCAAAGCGCTTGCTGATATTCCGAAGACTTACCGCAATCGTAGGATTGTCCAAGGAAATACCCCTTCCTGCGTTAAGATGATGATGTGTCCAGAAAAGCGAAAACGCTGTCCCCGCCTGAGAGGCAGGGACAGCCGTTTTCATCCACGTGATCAGGCGCCCAGAATGCTGATGCCGTCGATGTCGACATCAAAGTAGGGAGCAGAACGATATTCGGATTCATGGAAGTAGCCGTCGGAAATAACCTCGGTCTCAGGCACGAAATCACCCAGGTCGTCCACGTCAGCCAGATAGCTCTCGAGCTTCTCGCCGTTGACGGTGAAGGTGTCGATATCGAACACCTTGACGGTGCCCTCTTCCAGAGCAGCCTTGACTTCCTCGAGCTTCTCGGCGGTGCCGGCAGCGGCAGCAGCCTCGTTGATCTCGGAGAGCTCGACAGAACCGGAAGCGATGGTGCCGGTCCAGTCAGCCACGATCGCTTCGCCGTTCTCGACGCACTCGATCATGTACTTGAAGTAGGGAGCCCAGTTGATGCGGGAGGAAATGATGAAGGTGTTGGGGCAAGCAGCCACGGTGGAGCCATTGTAGGACACGTCCGGCACGCCGGCAACTTCGCAGGCAGTGGGAGCACCCATGGAGTCAGCATGCTGGGAGATCAGCTTGCAGCCGTCGTTGATCAGCTTGGTGGCGCCTTCCTTTTCGAGGGCTTCGTCATACCAGGAGTTGGTGAAGGTGACTTCCATGGTCACGGTCGGGCACACAGAGCGGGCACCCAGGAAGAAGGAGGTGTAGCCGGACTTCACTTCAGCGTAGGGATAAGCGCCGACATAGCCCATCTTGGCTTCCTCAGCGGTGAACTCGCCGTTGGCGATCATCTCGTTGAGCTTGAGGCCGGCGGCAACGCCTGCCAGGAAGCGGCCTTCATAGATGGAGGCAAAAGCATTGTGATAGTTGTCCAGACCGACAGTGTGTGCCTGGGTGCCGGTGGCATGCAGGAACTGCACTTCGGGATATTCCTTGGCAGCCTGGATCATGAAGGACTCGTGACCGAAGCTGTCGGCGAACACGATGTTGCAGCCCTCGTCCTCGACGAGCTCGGCGGCGGCATCAAAGCATTCCTGACCTTCGGGGATGTTGGTCTTCAGAACATAGGCAATGCCCAGTTCATCGCAGGCTTCCTTAGCAGCATTGAGGAAGTTCAGGTCGTAGGTAGAGTTTTCATCATGCAGGAAGATGAAACCTACCTTGATGTTTTCCTTGGCGACACCGTCAGCCAGAGCGACGGCACAGCACAGACAGAAAACCATTGCCAGGACCAAAGCGAGTACCTTTTTCATGACATTTTCCCTCCATAGTGTCTTTCAGGGTAGAAATCAGGTTGTGTCCCAAAACACGAACATTCGGAATGGGACACACGGGAATTTTAGCCGATTTTCCGAATGAAAGCAAGAGAATTTCCGAAAGTTTTTTCTTCTCGTTTGTGTTTTGGCGTATGTGACCGATATTCGACCGTATAGGATAACCTTTCCCTCAAGAAGGCTCAATCATCCTGTGCAAGAATGATCTTTCCGTCCTCGATCTTCTCGACAATGGCCAGTGACTTCAGCTTGATCCCCCGCTCCCTGAGGAGCTTTCCGCCCGGCTGGAAGCCCTTCTCAATGCCCACGCCGACGCCCACGGCCTGGCACTGCAGCTGCGTGCACAGGGAGATGAGACCGGTTGCCGCCTGGCCGTCCGCCAGGAAGTCATCCACGATGAGAACGCGGCTGTGGATGGGCAGGTAATGCTTATCCACGCGGATCATATTGTTGACCTTGTGGGTAAAGGAATAAACCGGCGCCTGCACGACATCTTCGGACTGCACGATGGTCGGTGATTTCTTGGCGAAAACCACCGGAATGTCCCCCAGGAAATGCGCGGTCGTCAGCGCCAGCGCGATTCCGCTGGACTCCACGGTCAGCACCTGGGTCGGATGGTCCTCCCTGAAATAATCTGCCAGAACCTTTCCCATCTGGAAGAGCAGCTCAGTCTCCAGACGGTGGTTGAGGAACATATCCACTTTGACCACGTTGGTCCCGGCGGCGCGTCCCCACTTCTCAATGGCTTCCCTGAGTTCCTTCATCTCGATTCCCCCTATCTTCACTTTCCCCCCGCTCTCCATACGCTGCGGGAGATGTGCCTCATCCTACACAAACCGCATACGCATTGCAAGAGACAGACCGTTCTTTTTTCGCGCATAAGCGTTTACGCCACAGGAAAAGCTGCCGGAATCTAATCCGGCAGCTTTTCCTGTGCCATGCAGTGATGTATCAGTTGTATCAGTTGAGGGGACGAATGAGAATCAGGGGCGTAAGCTCGCCGCCCTGGCCGGACGGGTTATCCCCCATGGCATCCTGAATCTGATCATCCGTGAGCGGGAAATCGGTGCACTTGCCCAGTTGGTTCTGGTCGATATCATTGGCATCCATGAGCACCACCGGGATGCCGGTTTCCTTCTCCAGCGCGTCACACAGCTCCACAGGATTGTCGTTATTGATCAGCGCCAGATCCTTGTAGCGTTCAAAGGCCGAACGGAAATAGAAGCCATCAATGCCCGCCACGCCCTTTCCGCAGATCTTATAAAACAGACCGTGCACGCCGAAGGGACGGGTGATAGCCGACACGAAAGCGGCAAAGACCACGCGCGGGGCACAGCAGATGTCGATGGTCAGCTGCATTTTATAGGGCTCATGCATGCCTACACCGGTGGAGTTGATCCCCGCAAACGGTGCCAGCGTCCTCGCCCAGAATCCGGGATGGACCTCGTCCTTGGTCTTCACATTGCCCGTACACATGGCCATGACCTTCGCCGTGAAGGAGAGCACATCCCCGGGCTTGGCAATAGGAAGCACATATTTGCGCACCAGCTCTGCCTGACTCTCCCCGACCTCGACAAAATGGGTATGGATCGCGTACCGGTCATACTTCTTTCCGTCACGGCCAGTCACGGTGCCGCGGTCAAAGTATTCGACGCCGTTTTCCTCGCGTCTTTGTTCCTCCAGATTTCTGGTGTCAGACATGAAATCTGCCTCCCGCTTCATATTTCGCGGGTATTCTACAACGTGTCCGCAGGCCTGTCAATTTCGTTTCCGGCCCGCTCACGCCCCGTTTTCCCCTGAAGAGACGCGACTTTGCGTCAGTTTCAGCTTTCCAACACCTGCCGATTGTGTTATATTACGTTGGCATTCTTTAAGGGAGGTGAAGGCTGTGGCAAAAGCGGTAAAGACCAATGTGCTGCGCCACCTGGACGCCCTGAAGATTCCGTACGAAACCCGGGAATACGAGGCGGGCGACGAGCACTTTGACGGCAAAGCCGTGGCCGGCCTCACGGGGCTGGATCCCGAGATGGTATACAAAACCCTCGTGCTCTCGGATGACAAAACGGACATCTTGTCTGCGTCATCCCGATTCTTCAGGAGCTCGACCTCAAGAAGGTCGCACGGGCCAGTGGACACAAGAGTGTCGCCATGCTGCCCATGAAGGATCTCCTCCCGCTGACAGGCTACATCCGCGGCGGATGCAGCCCGATCGGAATGAAAAAGCCTTTTCCGACGTTCATACAGGAAGAAGTGGAACTTCTGGATACCGTGAGCGTCTCCGCAGGCGTCCGCGGCTGTCAGGTCCTGCTTGCGCCGGACGCACTCCTTCGCATCACCGGGGCCAAAAGCGCCGACCTCACGCGGGACGAATAACCTCCGCCCCTTTACGATTCAGATCATAGGGAGACTGACATGTCAAACACGCATCTTAAAGAAACTGCCATTCTCATCCCCTCACTGGAGCCGGATGAGCGCCTGATCACCTACGCAAGAGCCCTCTCCGAGGCCGGATTCGTCATGCGCATCATTGTCGATGACGGCTCCTCCGAGCGCTTTCAGCCCATCTTCCGTACCCTGGAGGAGGAGGGCTGTATCGTCCTGCATCACGATGTCAACCATGGCAAAGGGGTAGCACTCAAAACCGGCTACCGCTATATTCAGGAGCACCTGCCCGAAGCGAAGGCGATACTGACCGCCGACTCGGACGGTCAGCACACCGTCCCCGACTGCATTGAAGTCGTCAACCGTCTCTTTGACGGGGAGGATGCCCTCTACCTGGGCAGCCGCGACTTCTCTCTTCCCCAGGTGCCGCCAAAGTCCCGCTTCGGCAACCGAATGACTTCCGTCATTTTCAAGCTCTGCTACGGGAAATGGCTCCCGGACACGCAGACCGGTCTTCGCGCCTTCCGTGCCTCCGAGCTTGCCTTTATGGAGGGCATTGAGGGCGAGAGATACGAGTATGAGATGAATGTCCTTATCTCCTGCGCTCGCCGCGGCCTTCCCATGATTCCGGTCACCATCGAGACCGTCTATGAGAACGGAAACGAGGGCACCCATTTCCATCCCATCCGCGACAGCTGGCGCATCTACAAGCTGATTCTGGGAAGTTTTGTGAAATTCATGGGTTCCTCGCTCCTGTGCGTACTCATCGACCAGGTGGCAGCTGCCATTTTCCACAACTGGCTCCTTCCCCTCTTCGGGATGACGGACAGCAATGCCCTCATCTGGGGCTCAGGCCTGTGTGCCCGCGTGATCTCCGCGATCGCAAATTTCTCCCTCAACCGCGCCTTTGTCTTCAAGTTCAAGAGTGAGGGACAGTCCACCGCAGGTGCGGCTGTGCGCTACGCGATTCTCTGTATCGCCATCATCTGCCTTTCCAACCTCGGCGTCATGGCACTCAACGGGATCGGTATGGCAAGATGGCTGGCCAAGCTTTTGTGTGACACCCTGCTCTACTTTGTCTCCTATCGCGTGCAGAGCAACTGGGTCTTCCCGGATGCCAAGAAGGAGTGAGCGGCATGCGTTCCAATCTCGTACTTCTCCTCGTCTTTCTCCTGCTCCTTGCAGGCTTTGCCCGGGCCGTGCCCAGCGGAGCAATCACCGAGGAAGCCCAGGCAAGCTACCTGGATGAAGGCCTTGATGACGAATACGATTTTCTCTGATTCCTGCCCGTGCATTTGGAGGTAACCCATGCGACGTTTTTTCTCTCTTCTCTGTGTGCTCCTGCTGCTTCCTATGTTTTCCCTCGCAGAGAGCACCGTTTCCCCTCTGCCCATGGACTTTACGCCCGGTCATGTCCCGGATCCCGCACTCTACACCGAGGACAGCTATGAGGACGAGAGCATGTCGGTGCACATGGAACGGGTTATTGTCGGGAAAGCGCAGTTCAATGTAGCCCGCGTGAAGATTTCCGATCCCAGCCAGCTGCGCACCGCACTCGCTGCCCCCTTCGGAAAAAAGAAGACCAACCGCATTTCCACCATCGCCCGCGCCAACAATGCCGTTGTCGCCATCGGCGGGGACTATTACGGCAATGAGGAAGGCGGCTATGTCGTGCGCATGGGTGAGGTCTACAGGAAAAAGCCGCTCAAGAGCCGCGACATACTCCTCATTGACGAGCATGCGGACTTCCACATTATCGTTCGCTCCGATGCCGATGAGCTCAAGGCCCTGGTTGAAGGAGACACAAAGATCATCAATGTCTTCAATTTCGGGCCCGCCCTCGTCATTGACGGAAAACTGCAGGAAATGCCTGAAAAGTACAACTACAATATCAAAGGCACCGAACCCCGGTGCGCGATCGGGCAGATCGGTCCCCTGGAATATCTCCTCGTGGTTGTAGACGGCCGCGGGGCCGACGGTTCCAAGGGCTGCAATGTCGAAACGCTCGCTCAGTTTATGTACGATCAGGGCTGTGTACAGGCCTACAATCTGGACGGCGGAAACAGCGCGCTCATGGTCTTCAACCGGGAAAACTATTCTGCCAAGAGCTATGAGGCCGAGCGCTCGGTCACCGATATCATCTATTTTGCCACCGCCATCGATTTCGGTCTGGATGAAGCGGAGTGAACACCATGGACAACCTTCTTGCCTTCACGCCTTATGGTATCCACGTAGCCCTCGCCCTGCTGCTTGGGATCGTGGTTGCCGCGCTGTATATGAATCATAAACGGCACCCCTCCCTGCATGTGCTTCTGACCTTCGGGGTTGCCGTGGTGCCCTGCACCTTTCTTGTGTCCCGCCTCTTTTTCATCCTCGCCAACAGTACCTATTATCTGACTACCCTCTCCAAGCCCTCCCTGGCGCTGCGCTTTTGGGACGGCGGTTATGCTATGACCGGTGCCTTTGCGGGCGCATGTCTTGGGGCCGTGCTTGCTGCCAAAGCCGTGCACCTCTCGCCCCGTCTCATGCTCGATGCAGTGGGACTCGGTTTCCCCGCGGCGGCTGTCGCGGCAAGGCTTGCCGAGATCGGGACAGGCCTTGGCGAGGGACGCGAGGTCACCGGCTGGATTCCCCCGCTTGCCCCGGAAGGATATGACGGCTATCTGCATCCGGTCTTTCTTTACGAAGCGCTGGCTGCTCTTGTCATCTTTCTCCTCTTGCTCGCGCTCTCCCGAAGCCATCATCAGCTGCCCCATGAGGGGGATCTGCTCCTGATGAGCCTGTTGCTCTACGGCATCTGTGAGATCTTCCTGGAATCCCTCAAGGATGACGGGCATATGGTGGTCCATTTTGTCCGTATCCAGCAGGTCCTCGCCCTCCTCATGGTGCTCATCACCATGGTCATCTGGGCAAGGCGTGTCAGCAACAGAAAAACCGTGGTGCTGTCGACATGTCTCACTCTTATCTGCGTCGGTCTTGCCGTCTTCAGCGAGTTTGGTGTGGACAGATGGGGCAACCGTCTTCTGGCCTATGGCCTCATGCTCTCCTGCCTTCTCATCATGCTCTTGACCGCATTACATCTTTATCATCTCACACTGAAGGAGCTTCCCCGCAATGGAAAAAGCACAGATTGAACGTATCAACCAACTGGCAAAAAAGCAGCGCGAAACAGGCCTTTCTGAGGAGGAGAAAGCTGAGCAGGCGCAGCTTCGCAAGCAATACCTCGACGAATTCCGTGCTGGCATGGAGAACGTGCTTGCCGGCGTTAAGATTCAGCGGCCCGACGGTACCATTGAGCCGATCCGAAAGAAAGAATCATAAAAACAATCTTGAGAATCAGCTTCGCAATGGCTTGTTTAACCTTCAGCCTTTGCGCTGGAAATGAAGAATTTCCGACTCTCCAGATCATCGTAGGTGGTGTGGCATGAGAATAGAAGCCCTTGAGATTCAGAATTTTAAAGTGCTTAAGGATGTATCTATCCGTGACATTCCGAATATGGCTGTATTTCTTGGTAAAAACGGTGTGGGAAAATCTACTTTTTTCGATGTTTTTGCCTTTCTACATGATTGTTTGCTAAGTAACGTAAAGTCAGCTATTCTCAAGAGAGGCGGTTTTCACGAGCTTCTTTCCAGAGATGGAGAAGGAGATATCTGTTTCAAGATTCAGTTTAGGCCAAGTGAAGATGAACCGCTGATCACCTATGAATTGGCAATTGGTCAAAATGCTGACGGAAGCATTATTGTCCGAAGCGAAGTGCTGCGCATGAGGCGTGCTCAGCGCGGTGCTCCATGGAAGATCCTTGATTTCAAAGAAGGTGTTGGCGTTGCAGCAGAGGGAGAACTTCGCACCTACGAAGATGTGCAATTAGCCACAAGAAAGCCTCAAAGTTTGGGGTCCCCAGATATTTTGGCAATTAAAGGCTTAGGGCAATTCAAGAACTTTG
Organism: Clostridia bacterium; assembly: GCA_017476845.1. Classification (GTDB taxonomy): domain Bacteria; phylum Bacillota; class Clostridia; order Christensenellales; family Aristaeellaceae; genus UBA2943. The sequence continues at coordinate 8,420 of JAFUZB010000444.1, read as the reverse complement.
TGGCGGTAAGTCAGTTCAGACAATTGATGGAGGACTGGTACATAGCAGATTTCAGGATCGATGCACAGAGAGAAAGACAAGAGGCCACCTATCATGAGCGGCTCAGCTCTACCGGAGATAATCTTGCTGTCGCCACAAAAGCTCTTTATGATCACCATCCCGAGATTTTCTCTCAGGTTCTTCAAAAGATGAAGGAGAGGATTCCTGGAGTTGAGACTGTCGAAGCGAGAATGACAGAAGATGGCTACATCGTGCTACGCTTTCAAGATGGGAAATTCAAGAATCCTTTCTCTGCGAAATTCGTTTCAGATGGGACAATGAAGATGTTTACCTATCTGATCCTGCTCAATGATCCTGAAAAGCATGCGCTGTTGTGCATTGATACTCCTGAAAATCAATTGCATCATGAATTGTTGGAAGCATTGGCAGAAGAATTCCGACACTATGCCCTAAAAGGCCAGGTATTTGTCTCAACCCACTCCCCGGTTTTTTTGAATGCCATGTCCTTAAATGAAATCTTTGTGCTTTGTAAAAATGATGGGTATTCCAGAATCATACATTCATCTGACAATTCTCTTGCAAGCATGTTATTTGAAGCCGGATATAAGCCCGGTGAATTATGGAAACAAGTTTTGCTAGAGGAGATTCATAGATAATGTCAATGTATCTTTGGAGGAACAATCCACAAAAGTCCTTTTGGATCGTACCTACAATAGGTCAGTGTAAGTGAACACAATCATACAAGTTGCTCATTCATCGACAGCGATAACATGCGCGAATGCAAGTCATTTCCTCCATCGATTTGTGTCCACGCTTTTTGATGCCGAGTGAATCAATATTCCGGAAGCTTCCAAAAGAAAGGAGAACACCCATGGAAAACGAGAACCTGAACCCTGAGCGCGATCTGATTGAGATTACCTACGAGGACGGCACGACACACACCCAGGAGATCATCGACTACTTCTTCTACAACGGTCAGGAATATGCCATTGTCTCTGACTACGATGAGGAGGATGAGGCCGAGGGCTTCGAGGGGACAGTGGACTGCTATATCATGCGCGTCAATTCCATCACAGATGAAAATGGAGAAGAACTCGATGAGTTCGAGCCCATCGAGGATCCCGCCCTGGAGGAAAGACTGCTCGCTGTCGCCTCACAGAGACTCAGCGATGAAGAAGAGGCCGATGAGGAATAAGCATGAGCCGGATCTATTGTCCGGCTTTTTTGATGCACTTTCTTGTGGATAAACTGTGGTAAACAGCCCGATTCTTGTGGATTGTTCTTTCGAGTTTTCCACAGTTCAAGGAAACCGACCGGTGACCTACGTGAGGTTTGCCCGTTCTCTTTGTGGATATCTCGGTTGAAGATTTCCTTGTGTTTTATCACGTTCTTTTCAGACTTCAGTCTCTTTTTCCCGTTTTTTACTTATCCACAAGAAATTCACAGGTCGACGCATCACCCAGGCTGTGGAAAAATGATGTTGTCCACAGTTCATGGCATGAAAAAAGCCCCCGAGGGGGCCATGTGCAGTTTACTTCCTGTGCCTTTCCAGCCAGTCCAGCAGGGTCGGATAGACAACCTCACGGCGGTCTGTCTCATTGAGGATCTCATGCCGGTCGCCCTCAAAGAGCCGCATTTCGACATCCCGGATGCCAGCCTCCCTGAACATCTTCTCGACCGTTTGAACCCCCTTGCTCATATCCCCCACCGGGTCCTCCGTGCCGGAAACGAGATAGATCGGAACCGAAGGATCGATTTTGCGCACATTTTCAGGGGTATTGTCAAACAGCACCGATTCAAGCAGGCCCCTGTAGCCGTTAAGGGTAAAGACAAAGGTGCAGTACTTATCCTGATAGTACTTCTTTGCGATCTCTACATCCTTGGTCAGCCAAGAGCGCGTGGGATCGGAGCCGTCCAGGCAGAACTGCTTATAAGGCCCGTTTCCGGTAGCCATGTTCGCCATAAAAGCAGAGCGGTAATGCTCGCCCTTAAAGAGGGTGATCACCTTGTTGAGCATAAGCCCCATGCGCGTGGTTGCATTGGAGACATAGCCTGTACCCATGACGATGGCTCCGCTCAGGCCATGTGCGTGGAGGCTCAGATACTTGCGCAGCATGTAGGATCCCATGGAGTGCCCGAGCATGAAATAGGGCAGCTCGGGATAATCCCGCTGCACACGTTGGCGCAGGGTATGCATATCCTTGACCAGGGTGTCGCTGCGTCCGTCGCCGAAATAACCAAAGTCTTCGGGGGTCCTTGCCGTCTCGCCGTGCCCCAAGTGATCGTGACCGACCACCACATAACCGTGCTCGGTAAGGTACCCCGCAAAATCGTCATAGCGCGCGATATATTCCACCATGCCGTGGGTCAGCTGCACCACGGCCAGCTTCTCCCCCTTGGGCACCCAAGCTTGGGTATGAATCAGTGTCTTTCCGTCGGAGGAGACAAAATCATAGTTCTTTGCCATATCACTCGCCCGTCTTTCTATAGGTTTTCTGGCATCCGCCTTGTTCTTTGTATGCCCAAAGGATAGTGCCATCTACACCGCATGTCAAGAATAGAGAAGGATTTCCCCTGCCTATCGCGAATACCTTCTTGGACAAACACATCCCACATATAGGACGGAGGAATCATACCATGGATACCCTGTTTGATTTTGACAAGGCCAAGAGCGTGGTGGAGGGCGGAATCGCCCAGGCTACCGATCTTCTCTCTCACCCCTCAAAGATTGACGAGCTCCTCAAAAGTGCCGAGGAGAGCCTGCGCAACGTGCCGCTGGGCGGGGACCTGCTCGCCGATGTACCGCTCATGATCGCCCTCATCAAGAGCTACATCAACAAGACCTATACCAATGTTTCCGTGAAGGTCATTGCCACCATGGTCAGTGCCCTTCTCTACCTGATCAAGAAGAATGACATCATCCCCGACAGCATTCCCGTCATCGGTCGCGCCGACGACCTCGCCGTGCTCGGCTTCGCGCTCAAGTTCTGCGAACCTGAGCTTAAGGCCTTCAAGGCCTGGCGTGACGGAGCCGCCGTGTAAAGCCTGCCCTCCGGCCGTGCGCCGGAGGGTTTTTGCTTTGTTTCTCCGTCTCTCTTTCCTTGACTTGCCCTCCTGGCGCAGGTACAATTTTCCCCGTCAAACACTTATGTTTCCATAATCGAACTCTATTTTGCCCGGAAGGACGGAACAGCTATGCAGATTACCCTTGAACACCTGACCAAGGCTTTTCCCAGCCGCAACCGCAAGGAAAAGGCGGAAGTCATCGCTGTCAATGACTTCACCTATGAGATCCCGGACGGAACCCTCACAGGTCTCCTCGGTCCCTCCGGCTGTGGAAAGAGCACGACACTGAACCTCATCTGTGGCCTGGAGACGCCCACCAGCGGCAAGATCTATTTCGGCACGGATGACGTGACCCATCTTCCCCCGGAGGCACGCGGTGTCGGTATTGTCTTTCAGAACTATGCCCTGTATCCGCACTTGACCGTGCTGGAGAACATCCTCTTCCCGCTGCAGAACCTGCGCGGACAGGAAAAGCTCCCCAAGAATGTCATGCTGGACAAGGCCAAGGAAGCCGCAGGGCTGGTACAGATCGAGCAGCTCCTGGACCGTCGCCCCAAGGAGCTCTCCGGCGGTCAGCAGCAGCGTGTAGCCATCGCCCGCGCCCTGGTCAAGCGTCCGCGCGTCCTCCTTCTGGATGAGCCGCTCTCCAACCTGGACGCCAGACTGCGCCTGCAGACCCGCGAGGAGATTCGCCGTATCCAGCGTGAGACGGGCATCACCACGGTCTTTGTCACCCACGATCAGGAGGAGGCTATGTCGATCTCCGATCAAATCGTCGTCATGAAGGACGGCGTGGTGCAGCAGATCGGTCAGCCCCAAAGGGTCTATGATGATCCGGTCAACCTCTTTGTCACCAAGTTCCTGGGCACCCCGCCCGTCAATGTCTTTGAGGGTGAGATTCGCTCCGGCCAACTGTATCTCGGGCAGGATGCCGTGCTTCCCTTTGCCGCGCCCGACAAGAATGTCTATGTGGGCATCCGCCCCGAAGGCTTTGTCCCCTCGGAAACAGGCAAGCTCGCATGCGCCGTGCAGGCTGTCGAGGTCATGGGCCGCGACACCTCCGTCGTATGCACCCATCCCGCCGCCCAGGCCCGCATCCGCGCCATCATCAGCGCCGAGAACGTGATTCAGGGAAACACTGTGCGCTTTGATCTCAAGCCCTATAAGGTGCATGTCTTTGACAGAGACAGCGAAGTGCGCATCTACGGGAATTGAGGTGATATCATGCGTCAGCGCAATCTCAAGGGATGGTTGTATCTCCTCCCCGCCCTCCTGTTCCTGGGCGTGTTTATGGTCTATCCGCTCATTGACGTCATGGTCTACTCCGTGGAGGAGGGCTACAATTCCGCCTCCCAGACCTATTTCGGCGTGGGCCTGTATAACTTTTCCTACGTGCTCCACGATCCCTATTTCCTGCAGGCCGTGAAAAACACCCTGCTCCTGGTTATCATCACCGTGCCGCTGTCCACGGCACTGGCCCTGCTCATCTCTGTGCAGCTCTCCTCCATCACCAAGCTCAAGGAGCTCTACCAGACGATCTTCTTTCTCCCTTACGTTACCAACACCCTCGCCGTCGGCTTGGTCTTCATGATCCTCTTTAAGAAGACCCCCTATTCCGATGGCATGATCAACGCGCTCATCCATCTTTTCGGCGGGGAGTCGGTCGACTTTATCGACGGTCCCTACTGGGCCAAGATGTTGGTGATGTGCCTGTACACCATCTGGGTGGTCATGCCCTTCAAGATCCTGATTCTCACCAGTGCCCTGGCCTCGGTCAACCCGGACTATTACAAGGTGGCCCGCGTGGATGCTACGCCCAAATGGCGTATCTTCACTAAGATCACCCTGCCCATGATCTCCCCCATGATCTTCTATCTGGTCATCACGGGCTTTATCGGTGCCTTCAAGGCCTACAGCGACGAGGTCGCCCTCTTCGGCACCAACCTGAACGCCGCGGGCATGAACACCATCGTCGGCTATGTCTACGACATGCTCTACGGCGACAGCGGCGGATATCCCTCCTACGCCAGCGCCGCAGCCCTCATCCTCTTTGCCATCGTGCTGACCATCACGGTCATCAACCTCCTTGTCAGCCGGCGGCATGTGACCTATTCGTGAGGTGAAAAGCATGGAAAACAGCCAGAAGAGTAAGCTGGGAAAGGCCGTCACCATCGTCCTTCTCACCCTGTGGGCCCTCATCGTTCTCTTTCCCTTTTACTGGATGATTCTCACCTCGGTGAAGTCCTACAGCGCCTATAACAGCGAGTATATTCCGGCGTTCTATACCCTGCAGCCGACACTGCAGAACTACGTGGACGCCTTCTCCGCCGTCCCCCTCGGACGCTACTTCCTCAACACCCTCATCTATACCGGCATCACGACCCTTCTCATGCTCGTGGTGGTCGTCCTCTCGGCCTACGCCTTTGCCCGGCTGAACTTCGCAGGAAGAAAGACACTCTTTACCCTCTTTCTTTCCCTGATGATGATCCCCAATGAGCTTGTCGTGATCACCAACTATGTCACCATGACCAACCTGCGCCTTCGCAATACCTTTGCGGGCCTTATCCTGCCCTCTGTCGCCTCCATCTTCTATATTTATCTCCTCAAGGAGAACTTCGAGCAGGTGCCCGAGGAGCTCTATAAGGCGGCCAAGGTGGACGGGACAACGGACCTCAAGTACCTTCTCAAGGTCATGATGCCCATCTGTCAGCCGACCATCGTCACCATCGCCATCCTCAAGATCATCGAGTGCTGGAATGCCTACGTGTGGCCGCGCCTGATCACCGACAACCAGGCTTACTTCCTCGTCTCCAACGGCATCCAGGAGATCCGCGAAAACGGCTTCGGGCGTGAGAACATCCCCGCCATGATGGCAGCCGTCGTCGTCATCTCCCTGCCGCTGATGGTTCTCTTCCTCGTGTTCCACAAGAAAATCATGGAGGGTGTATCCCGGGGAGGCACCAAAGGATGAGAAAACAGATTCTGCTTGGGCTTTTGCTCCTGCTTTCGGCCCTTCTTCTCACCGCCTGCCATGGGGCAAGGGATGTCCAGTCCTTCTCTGTCCCCGAGCGCATGGATGAGAGCCGCACGTACGAAATCGTCTTCTGGGCCAAGAATGATACCAATAAGCGCCAGACCGATATCTATGAAAAGGCGATCGCGGACTTTGAAGCGCTCTATCCCGAGATTCATGTGACGCTTCGCCTCTACACCGATTACGGGAAGATCTATAACGACGTCCTCACCAATATCGCCACCAACACGACGCCCAATGTCTGTATCTCCTACCCCGACCATATCGCGACCTATCTCACCGGAAGCGACGTCGTGGTTCCCCTGGATGAGCTCTTCCAGGATGCGAAATACGGTCTGGGCGGCTCCGAGGTCCGCTTTGCCGGTCCGACCTTTGCGGAGATCATCCCGGAATTCCTCTCGGAGTGTGTCATCGGGGACACCCACTACGCCCTGCCCTATATGCGCTCCACCGAGGCCATGTATATCAATAAGACCTACGTGGAAGCTCTGGGCTATGAGCTTCCCGATGTCCTCACCTGGGACTTTGTCTGGGAGGTCGCGGACAAGGCCGCCGAGAAGGCCGAGGACGGCACCTTCCTGCTCAACGGGCAGAACGTCATGATTCCCTTCCTCTATAAGTCCACCGAAAACATGATGATCCAGATGCTCCGCCAGAAGGATGCGCCCTACTCAAGCTCCGACGGCCAGATCCTGCTCTTTAACGACGAGACCCGCGCGATCCTGGAAACCATCTCCCAGCACGTCGCCAACGGCGCGTTCTCGACCTTTAAGATCTCCAGCTATCCCGCAAACTTCCTCAATGCCGGCCAGTGCGTCTTTGCCGTTGACTCCACCGCCGGTGCCACCTGGATGGGCAGCGATGCCCCGCTCACGGATATCTCCCGCGACAAGTTCACCGCCTTTGAGACCGCCGTGCGCATGATTCCCCAGTTCGATCCCGCCCATCCGCAGATGATCTCCCAGGGCCCCTCGGTGTGCGTCTTCAACCACGGGGATCCCCAGGAAGTCCTCGCCTCATGGCTCTTTACCCAGTATCTCCTCTCCAACGATGTCCAGATCGCCTACGCCCAGACCGAGGGCTATGTCCCGGTGACGAGCAAGGCGCAGCAGGACAGCGCTTACCTGGACTATATTTCCCGCGAGGGCGAGGACAATGACGAACACTATGCCGTCAAGATTCAGGCCTCCCGCCTGATGACAGAGCATGTTTCCGACACCTTTGTCACCCCCGCCTTCAACGGCTCGGCCTCGCTCAGAGACGCTGCCGGCCAGCTCATTGAGAGCACCGTCAAGTCCATCCGCCGCAAACAGAACGTCGACGACGCCTACTTTGACAAGCTCTATGAGGACACCATCGCCCTCTATCACCTCAACCAGGGGGATGGCGCCAAGGGCATGGACGGCAAGGCGGACCTGGGTCCCCTGCCCGCGATGTCGCGGTATCTGCTCATCGGCCTTTGCGTCATCTGGGTGCTCATCGGCCTCTACTCCCTGCGCACTCTCCTGCGCGAGCGGAGAAAGGAACGCTGAAAAGACGAACGTTCCCGTAACTTTCGCTTGGAATGATCGAAAAATGGTTTTACAAACGCCCGCCCATTCGCTATAATGCCTTCCTGCAGAGGACAGAGTGTCCTCGCCTTATGAAGAAAGGGGAAACATCATGAAACGCATTCTCTCTTTTGTCCTGACCCTGTGCATGCTTCTCTCCCTCGCGGCCTTCGCCTCCGCCGAAGAAGCTGCGATGACCCATGAAGATTACGTCGCGCTGGACATCGACAGCCCCGTGACCGTCGAGACCTACGTCCAGGCACACCAGTCCTGGTGGGATGACAAGCTCACCGTCTATGCCCAGTCCCCCGACGGCGCTTACTTCATCTATAATCTGGCCTGCTCCCAGGAAGATGCCGAAAAGTTCGTTCCCGGCACCAAGATTCTTGTGACCGGCTACAAGGCTGAATGGTCCGGCGAGGTCGAGATCATCGACGCCACCTTCACCTTTGTCGATGGCGACACCTTCGTCGCCGAGCCCCTGGACGTGACCGATCTGCTGGGCACCGATGACCTCATCGCCCATCAGAACGAATTCGTGTCCTTCAAGGGCCTGACCGTGGAAGCCGCCAACGAGGACGGCGCTGCCTTCCTCTACAGCTGGGACGGCTCCGGCACCCATGACGGCAACAGCGATCTGTACTTCAACGTCTCCAAGGACGGACAGACCTACTCCTTCCCCGTAGAAAGCTATCTGTGCGACAATACCACCGATGTGTATGCCGCCGTGGAAAACCTCAAGGTTGGCGACGTGATCGATCTGGAAGGCT
>JAFUZB010000443.1 GCA_017476845.1 Clostridia bacterium | reverse complement strand
GATGAATTTCATCAGCGCCCAGACCCTTCCGGACATCGTATCGCACTACAGCGCAGATATCTCCGAAAAGGCCATTCCTTTGCGCCATACCTGGCGAACCTTTACATCCGTGGGAAGCGCCAAGGAGCTGCTGCAGGCAGAAGTGCAGAGAATGCTGACGGAGCTGCAGAAGGATGTGGGTTTCACCTACATCAAGTTTCATGGCCTGCTGTCGGATGACATGCACGTATGTGTCCAGGCAAAGGACGGAAAGATTGTCTACAGCTTTGTGTATGTGGACATGGCGCTGGACTTCCTATTGTCCATTGGGCTAAAGCCGATGATTCAGCTCGGATTTATGCCTGCGGCGATCGCGCAGGACGCAGAACACCGGATTTTTCACTCTACCATGATCAACTCTGTCCCTGTGAGCATGGAGGCCTGGTGCGACCTGGTGCGCTCGTTTACGGAGCATGTGCTTGCCCGCTACGGGGCGGATACCGTGGAGCAGTGGCCCTTCACGGTATGGAATGAGCCGGATACGCCCACAACCATGTTCGGGTTTGAACGGGAGGAGGACTTCTTCCTGCTCTATCGGGAGACCTACCAGACGGTCAAGCAGCTCGACGGACGTATCCGGGTCGGCACACCGTCCATTTATTACTCCGAGGATACGGGACGCTGGTGCAGAAACTTCGCGGCAAGATGCAGACAATATGGCATAGCTCCGGATTTCTTCCTCTTTCACTTCTACGGCACTGTCCTTTTCAAGAACCGGGAGGTCTACATTCCTGACCTTACGATCAATACGCTGCATCTGTCCACGGACGAGAACATGCTATCCAAGAGCATTGATGTCGTGCAGTCGCTGGCCGGCGAGCTCTACGGGAAGAAGATCCCGCTGTATTTGACGGAATGGAATCTGTCCCCGTCGCACAGGGAGCTTCTGGGGGATACGTGCTATCGTTCCTGTTATCTGGTGAAGAATATCCTGGAGAATATCGACCGTCTGGACGCGATGGGGTACTGGGTACTGACGGATCTGTTTGTAGAGCATCAGGTGCCGCCGGATACCTTCCACGGGGGCTTGGGACTGTATACCTACAACGGCATTCGCAAGCCGGTCTATTATGCCATGTGGCTGCTTGGAAAGCTGGGCAGCGAGCTTGTGGGCCGAGGCGACGGGTGGTTCCTGACAAGAAAAGGGAACAGCTATCAGCTGATGCTGTACCATTATAGACACTATTCGGATCTCTATGCCGCCTGCGAGGCGTTTGACATGACCTATACCAATCGCTATACCCCCTTTGGCCCAGAGCAGCGCCGGGAGTTTGAGATCCGCATAGAGCAGATGCCGGAGGGGAACTGGCATGCCCTGGAATACTCCATCAGCCGCAGCAGCGGTTCGGCCTTTGACAAGTGGGTGGAGATGGGAGCGCAGCCGCTGGAAAACAGGGAGGAGGTCACGCTCCTGCAGAGCCTTTCCCAGCCGATGATCAACAAGTATACCCTGCATACCTCAGCGAATGCGCTGACCGTCAATGCGATCCTTGATCTGTTGGAGGTCAAGCTGATCCTGCTTTCGAGATAATGCACAGGACTTTTTGCGAGGGCTTTCGGGCCCCCGCTTTTTTCGTCTCAAAAAAAGAGGATAAAAATCTGAGGATGGAAGGTCAATAATTTATCTGTTGCTGTGAAAAAGCACATGCTAAGATGAGCGTGATGTGAAAGGCGGGAGAAAAGACGTCCGCCGATGTACAACAACAGGATGTGAGGAAAATCATGAGCAGTGAAGCGGTAATCGAAGTCAGAAACCTGGTCAAGAATTTCGGTCCCACACGAGCGCTGCGAGGCGTAGATGTCAAGTTCTACAGCGGACAGATCCGCGGCCTGGTCGGCGAGAACGGCAGCGGCAAATCCACCATCACGTCCATCATTTCCGGCATGCAGAAGGCGACAAGCGGTGAGATGTATTATCACGGACAGCCCTGGAATCCGGACACCATGGTGGAAGCGCAGGCCAAGGGAATCAGCATGGTGCTCCAGGAGGCCAATACGATTCCGGACTGCACGGTGGCGGAAAACATCTTTGCCGGGCGGTTCGACGAGTTTTCCCGCTTTGGCATTGTCAATATGCGCAAGGTGACTTTGGCGGCGCAGAAGATGCTGGATGATTTCGGGATTTCCCATATCCGGGCTGCCGACAGCATCAACCAATATGGCTTTGAGGACCGCAAGCTGATTGAGATTGTGCGATGCGTGACCGAGGACACCGAGGTGTTCGTGGTGGACGAGACCACAACGGCACTGTCGCTGGAGGGGCGCAATATCCTCTACAAGCTGATCCATAAAATGAAAGATCAGGGCAAATCGGTCATTTTCATCTCCCATGACATGGATGAGATCCTTGAGCAGTGCACAGATCTTACGGTGCTGCGGGACGGAGAGATCATCGGTCATCTGATGCGGGAGGAGATGGATGCCCAGGATGCCGTGCAGCGCATCCGCTACATGATGGTGGGCCGTGAAATCGGAGAAGCCTACTACCGTGAGGACTACGATACATCGCATCTTCCGGAGGTGGCCCTGGAATTGGAGGATGTTTCCTTCGGCCCCATTGAGCATTTCTCGCTCAAGCTGCATCGGGGGGAGATCATCGGTTTCGGCGGCCTGTCCGGCTGCGGCATGCATGAGATCGGCCGTGCGGCCTTCGGACTGGAAAAGCTGGAGAGCGGCAGGGTGGTACGCAACGGGAAGACGATTACCAACTGCTACCAGGCGATCAATGAGGGGATCGGATACATCTCCAAGAACCGCGATAAAGAGGCACTCATTCTTGAAGCGTCCATCGCGGAAAACATTGTGCTTCCGTCCCTGCCCGCCCTGAGCCATCTGTCCTTCATCAGCCCCTCTGCGGAGAAAAAGATGGCGAACAAGGAGATCGAGTCCTTCCGCATCAAGTGCAATAACGGCAAGCAGTGGGTCAATACACTCTCGGGCGGCAACAAGCAGAAGGTGTCCTTCGGGAAGTGGACGGCGAAAGGCTCCGATGTGCTGATTATGGACTGCCCAACGCGCGGTGTGGATATCGGTGTCAAGCAATCCATGTATGCGCTGATTGCCGAGATGAAGCGGCAGGGCAAAGCCATCATCCTCATCAGCGAAGAGATGGCGGAGCTCATCGGTATGGCAGACCGCATCTTCGTGATGAAGGATTTCAAGGTTTCCGGGGAACTGGAGCGCAGCGAAACGCTGTCTGAGACCGACATGATCGAATACATCATCTGATGCGGAAGGAGCGAAAGAAAATGAGTGAAAACAGCAAAACCACAGGCTCCCTCCGGGCGTTCCTGACACGGCATGTCTACGACATTGCCGCCTATGCGGGACTGGTCGTAACCCTTGTTCTGTTCTTAATCTTCGGCGGGCAGCGGCTTTCCTACAATGCGCAGACGGTGCTGCAGACCAGTGCGCCGAACATCATCATCTCCCTTGGTGCGGTGTTCGTCTACTCTATGGGCTATATGGATGTCAGTGTGGGACAGCAGGTCGGCGTGTACGCCATCCTGATGATCATGATCACCAACGCCATCGGCGGTGTATTGGGCGTGATCGTGGGCTTTCTTGCCATCCTTGCCCTGGCACTTTTGTGCGGTGCCTTCAACGGTGCGGTTGCCGTATGGCTGGGACTTCCCAGTATCGTGACCTCACTGTTCCTGATGTTCTTCTTTACCGGCGCACAGTACCTGCTGATGGAGAGCACAGGAACCAACTCCATCTCGGTACCGACATCGCTTCTCAGGCCTGCGGACCGTGGTACCTACAACCTGGTGCTTGTGATCATCATTGTGGTAATTACCCTTGCGGTTACCTACTTCTTCAAATACACCAAGCTTGGCAAGTATACCCGCGGTATCGGCGCCAACGAGACAGCCACGGCACAGAGCGGTGTCAACACCACCAAGTGGAAGGTGATAGCTTACATGGCCTTCGGCGTGTGTGTGGCTATCGGATCGTACGTGATGCTCATGCGCACAGGCAGCGCAGGCAAGGGCACCGGCACAGGCTACGCGATGGATATCATGAT
>JAFUZB010000442.1 GCA_017476845.1 Clostridia bacterium | reverse complement strand
TCCTGGGAAGCACCGGGCTCCAGGACATCGGTCTTGTCAAAGCCTACAAGGACAACCTTGGCCTTTTCCAGACCGCGGCCCTTGATGCCGAAGCGTTCGGTATCGCTCTGATAGGGTGCATCCATGTAGAGCTCAACGACGTTCTTGCCGGCCACATCGCCGGTGTTGGTAACCTTGACGGTTACGGTGTTGACACCGTGGGGCGCAAGGGTGATATCGCTGGATACAATCTCCTCGGTGAAGGTGGTGTAGCTCAAGCCGAAGCCGAAGGGGAACTGCACAACCTGGTCATAACCGCGGACCGAGCCGTTCTTGAAGGCGATGGAGGCGAACTCGTCGGAATCGAAGTAGCCGACGCTGTCCGCAGTCTCGAAGTAGCGGTAGCCGACATAGATGCCTTCCTCATACTGATAGAAGGTCTGGTTGGCGGTTGTCTGGCCCCAGGGGCTGTTGTTTACGGAGAGGATGTTGGCATACTTGTTGTCGTCGGTATTGTAATAGGTGGGGTTGGTGGTCATGTCATAGGCATAGGTGTCCACCAGACGGCCGGAGGGATTGCTGCGGCCGGTAAGCAGGGTACCGATACCGACAATACCGGCCTCGCCGGGATGTCCGATCCACAGGCAGGCATCGACATTGTATTCCTCGGAGTCAATGAAGCCGAGCTCCATCTGGGCGGCGGAGTTCACCAGCACGATGGTGTGGGCGAAGTTTTCCTTGGTCCAGGCAAGCAGGGCCTTCTCGTTTTCGTCCAGCTCAAGGTAAGTGGAGCCGGTGAGGGTAGAGCCGTCGCCGTCATAGTCCATGGCAGGAGAAGCACCCTCTGCACCGGAGCGGGAGACAGTGACGATGGCATAATCGGTGTAGCCGTCCACGAGGATCTCGTCGGCAGCATCGGTGTAGGTGGAGATCGGGAACTCGTGGATCTTCTGATAGCTGGTCCAGTCGCCCACGCCGGAGGGATCAGCGCTGCCTACGCCGCGCTCACCGCCCACAGCATCCTCCAGCCAGTACCAGGCGTCCTCATTGACGTCCATACCGGCCTCGACAAAGGCGTCCAGCATAAGAACGGTGTTCAGGTCGTCCTTGCCGCCGGCGGAACCGGTGCCGCCTTCAACATAGTTGTAGCTCATGCTGCCCAGCAGTGTGACCTTGGTGCCTTCTGCGAGCGGGAGAATGCCGGTGTTCTTCAGCAGCACCGCACCCTCGGACTCCAGCTGCACGTTCACGCTGTAGCCTTCAGCATAGGCCTGGTTTGCGTCGAGTTTGTCTGCGGCCAGGGCGGGGGAGACGAGGCATGTCAGCATCAGCATGACTGCGCACGTCAGACTCAGGATCTTTCGTACATGGGAAAATGACATCGGGAAAGACCTCCTTATGGATTCTCAGATGCTTTGCAGCATTCGGGTGAGGAGAGCATAACAGGAAGTCAGGAAGGGGTGTGGGGTATGGGAACAACAGGTCCGATGAGGAACGCAAGAGGCGGAAAAGAGGAACAAACGGTCAAAAAACGGGAACAATCGGAAAGAAAAGCACAAGAAAACGCCACATGGGTGGCGTTTGCGACATTCAGAGTACCAGGGAACCGCCGGACTGCATGAGCTCCATATACCAGTTGCGCGTCTCCTGCGCTTTCCGTCGGCTGAGGGGAATATTCTCGGTATTGTTCAGCGTCACCTCGGTGTCACCGATATGACGGATGAAGCGGTAGTTGACCAGATAGCCCTTGTGAATGCGGAAAAAGCCCTTCTCAGTGAGCTCATCCTCCAATTCCTGCAGCCGCCGGTGCAGGGGGATTGGCTCGTCCCGGTCCGCCAGGTGCACATACTGGATTTTTCCCGCCCCTTCGATGTACATCAGTTCATCGAGCGCAACCTCACGGATGCCCGATGTGTTCTGTATGAGAAGCGTTTCCTTCTCTTCTTTGGGGCGCGCATCCAGATAGGCGCTGATGACGCCCGGTACATCCTGAAGAAACCGACTCTTGCGGATGAAGCCTCTGGGATTGACACGGAGGGCGTCAAAGACAAGGTCCTCCCGGTTGGAAATATAGATGATGTCAATGAGATTGTTCGTCCTGCGCAGTTGTCGCCCGAGTGTGATGCCGTCCAGATCGGGCATCTCGATATCCAGAAAGATGAGCTCATAGTGAACGCTCTTCATCTTGTCTAGCAGTGCCTTGGGGGTTTCGAACACGTCTACATGCGCTTCAATGTCGTGCCCGGAAAAGGCACTGACAATCGCACCGGTGAGGATATTCAGAGCCACCCGGTCATCATCGCACACGGCGATGTTCCAATGCTTCATGACACACTTTCCTCCGTAGCGTGCGGCAGATCCAGCATGACATCGACGACGAAACGGTCATCGACGATGTCAAACTTGACGGAGCCGTGGTATTTCTCGGCAATTCTCTTTATGACCTTGGTGCCGAACCCGTGGAGATGATACTGCTGCTGTTTGGTGGTGCGAAGCGTAAGCCGCTCCTGTACGGGAACGGAAAGATCCAGGTCATTGGTGACACGGATGAAGAGATAATCGTTGCGGGGCAGGATGCTGATCTCAACGCTGGGATGTGCGGCTCCGGACTGTCTGGCTGCCTCCATGGCATTGTCCAGAAGATTGCTTAAAAGGGAGCAGATGTCTGAATCCTCATAGGGCAGGGTGTGCGGAACAATGATCTGCGGTCGCACCTCAATGCCCAGCTGCCGTGCCTCGTTCACCGCATGATTGATGACAACATCGACCATGTAGTTTCCGCAGTCGAAGCTCTGCAGACGGTCGAGGGTGGCGGTGTGCCGGCTGTCGAGATAGGCGGTAAGCTCATCATACTTTCCCGCATCAACCAGAGAGCGGACATAGAAATCGTGGTTCTTCAGCTCGTGACGGAGCATGCGCAGATCCTCGTAGTTCACCCGGTTGGCCTGATATTTCTCCTCCTCCATGGCCTCCTTCTGACGCACGGAGAGAAGCTCCTGATTCTGCAGGGATACGGTGATTACGGAATAGTAGAGATAGTAGGTGAGCAGCTCAATAATGAAGAGGAAAAGACTGATTGCCTGATTGTACTGCTTGTAGTTGAGCGCGATAAGGTCAGGTCGGGGAGTACCGGCGAGCAGCTGAAAGAGAACCTGCGAGAGGACGATCATTGAGCATACAACGCACAGCAAAAGGACGAACTGCGTGTGTCCGGAAACGCTCCGGCTGTCGGGGGGAGAAAAACGCCGGAGGAAAAAGACGAAGAGAAAGAGCAGAATAACGACGGTGATCCAGGTCAGATGCTGTGCCCATTGCCAGTTGTTCTCGTTGATGTTGCGCATGTATTCGCCCAGCGGCTCGGAAATGGAGAGCACGACGAAGTGTCCGGCAAAGAAGGCAACAGAGCGCACCAGACGGTCACGCGGGGAGAGCTTGCTGATGAAAAGCGAGAGCGTGACAAGAAGAATCAATAGCGAGATCTTGTCCAGGAAGAAGCCGTCTGCAAAGGGATAGAGAGCCGCTGTCACAGTTTCGTGAAAAGCATAGGAAAGAACAAACAGCAACAGATGCTGGAGGTACCATGTGGTATTCCGGGGCCTGCTGCTCAGCAATATTACGACAGCGGCGATGGTGGCAATGCGTGTGGGAAGAAAGCTTATGCCACGCACCTTCTGCAGATAGAAATCGGTAAAATAGGCAAGCGTAGGGATTCCTCCTGCCATACACCGGCCATCCTATAGAGGCCGGGAAGTCATATGTCTGTCCGAAGAAGATGTAAATTCATGCCTATTTTGCGCTATTCATTGAAGAAAAGCAAATCCTCTTTTGCATGTGTGCGCGGGAAAAACATTTCTTTTCCCCGCACGTGATAAATGGCAGAGGACGTGCGTCTAATGAGCGTAACGTTACAAGGGAGGCGAAAGCCGTGGACAAAGAGACCTTTGCAGCAGAGATTGAAGCCTGCTCGGGCATGATGTACCGGGTAGCCTATTCGATCCTGCGGAACGACGCGGATGTACAGGACGCCCTGCAGGATGCGGCCCTTAAGGCCTGGGAGAAACGCGAAAAGCTCCGGGAAGAGCAATACTTTCGCACATGGGTTACACGCATCCTGATCAATACGTGTTACGACACGCACAGAAAGCACAGGCGGACCGTTCCACTGGAGGATATCGCGTCCAGGGAAGCAGCCCAAGCACCTGATCCAACCTTGGCCCTGGCCCTCGAAGCACTTCCGGACAAGCTTCGACTGCCGCTGGTTCTGTGTTATTCGGAGGGAATGAGCTACGAGGAAGCCGCCAAGGTGCTGCGCATTCCCCTAAGTACCCTCCGAGGCAGGATCCACAGGGGAAAACATGAACTGAGAAAGGAGCTGGAAGGAGAATGAGACGCGACAGGACAGAAGAAACCCTTGATCTCAGGCAGGCCTTCAGACCGATGCCGGAGAGTGTACATGCAGCGCTCATGCAGACCGTCCGCTCCGTGGAGGAGGAAGTCCCGGTGAAGAGAGTGACATATCGTACGCTGCTGATAGCTGCATGCATAGTTGTAGTGACCATGGCAGCAGCGGTTGCGGCAAGCGGTGTATTTGGATGGAATGATTTCTTTGACGCTTTCTATGCGGATACGAAGGTACCCAAGGCCGCACAGGATATATTGGAAGCTACAGAAGAAAAGGTATTTGAGATCGGTCCGGTCAGTGTGCATGTCCAGCAGCTCTATGCGGACCGGCACACGGCGATGGCAAATGCGAAGATCACCATGACGGATGAAAGTGATGCGCTTCTTTGCATGACAGGCAGTCAGTTTGATCCCATCGGAGCCAACGGAGAGAACGGTGCGCAGTATGCAGAGCGTATCGGGGTCGGGCAGGAAATGACATGGGTGGAAGCAGCACAGAAACTGGGCTGGCCGCTGTATACAGTAGAAGCG
>JAFUZB010000441.1 GCA_017476845.1 Clostridia bacterium | reverse complement strand
GGGAAACCTTGCCGACGAGAATGTCGCCCGGATGCACTTCGGCACCGATGCGGATGATGCCGTCCTCGTCCAGATCCTTGACGGCGTCATCGCCCACGTTGGGGATATCCCTGGTGATTTCCTCCGGGCCCTGCTTAGTCTCACGGGCTTCGGATTCCTGGGACTCGATGTGAATGGAGGTGTAGATGTCCTCCTTAACCAGCTTTTCGTTGAGGAGAACGGCGTCCTCGTAGTTGTAGCCTTCCCAAGTCATGAAGCCGATGAGGGCGTTGCGGCCAAGACCGATCTCACCCTTCTCGGTGGAAGGACCGTCGGCGAGCAAGTCGCCTTTTTCGATCTTCTGGCCCTGGGAAACCACGGGGCGCTGATTGATGCAGGTGCCCTGGTTGGAGCGCGCGAACTTGGCCAGACGGTAGGTGTGCCGTTCACCGATATCATCGCGGATGACGATATGGTCGCCGTCGACCTTCTCCACCACGCCGTCCTCGCGGGCGAGGATACATACGCCGGAGTCATGGCCGGCGCGGTATTCCATGCCGGTACCGACAATGGGCGCCTCGGGCACGAGAAGCGGAACGGCCTGACGCTGCATGTTGGAGCCCATCAGAGCGCGGGTGGCGTCATCGTTCTCCAGGAAGGGAACCATGGCGGTGGCAACCGAGACCACCTGGCGCGGAGACACGTCGATGAAGTCGACATGATCTGCGGGCACCTGGATGATGTCGGAGCGGTCACGGACCATGATGTTTGCGTTGACGAAGGTGCCGTCCTTTTCCAGGGGTTCATGGGCGGTACCGATCTTGTAATGGTCTTCTTCATCGGCCGTCATGTAGACGATTTCATTGGTGACGCGCTTGTTAGCCTTGTCCACACGGCGGTAGGGGGCTTCGATGAAGCCGTACTGATTGATGCGGGCATAGCTGGCAAGGGAACCGATCAGACCGATGTTCGGACCTTCAGGGGTTTCACTGGTGCAGATTCTGGCATAGTGGCTGTAGTGCACGTCGCGGACTTCGAAGGAAGCGCGGTCGCGGTTCAGACCGCCAGGGCCCAGAGCGCTCAGACGGCGCTTGTGAGTGAGCTCGGCGAGCGGGTTGGGCTGGTCCATGAACTGGGACAGCTGGGAGGAACCAAAGAATTCCTTGATGGCTGCGCTCACAGGGCGGATATTGATGAGATCGCCGGGGCGTACATCCACCGCATCCTGGATTGCCATGCGCTCACGCACGACACGCTCCAGACGGCTCATGCCGATACGGATCTGGTTCTGCAGCAGCTCGCCCACAGAGCGCAGACGACGGTTGCCCAGATGGTCGATGTCGTCGGTCAGGCCGATACCGTGGGGCAGACCGATCATATAGGAGATCGAGGCGACCATGTCATCAGGGATGATATGCTTGGGCATGAGACGGCCCAGGTTGGCATGGAGATTCTCGCGCAGGGTATCCTCGGTGGATTCCGCAATGACCTGGCGGAGGACCGGGAGATAGACCATCTCGTTGATGCCGACCTCCTCAGGCGAGAAGGGCAGATACAGGGAGGCGTCGACAAACAGATTGCCGACCACGCGCACTTCGCTGCCTTCCACGGAGAGGGTCACACTGTTGATACCCTGGTTCTGGATATCCCAGGCGACGGCTTCGGTGATGACTTCACCCTCGGAGATCAGGATTTCTCCGGTAGCGGGGGAGATGACATCCTCGGCGGCTATATGGCCGATGATACGGGAGGCCAGGGCAAGCTTCTTGTTGAACTTGTAGCGGCCCACGCGCATCAGGTCATAGCGCTTGTTATCATAGAAATAGGAATCGAAGAGCTTGGTTGCGCTCTCCACAGAGGCCGGTTCGCCGGGCTTCTGCTTCTTATAGATCTCAATGAGACCCTCGTCCTGGTCCTTGGCGTTGTCGCCCTTTTCCAGGGTGGCGTTGAGCCTTGCGTCATAGCCGAGCAGCTCACGGATCTGGTCGTCGGTGCCGTAGCCGATGGCGCGCAGAAGTACGGTGATCGGGAGCTTACGGTTCCTGTCGATACGCACCCAGAGAACGTCGTTGGAGTCGGTTTCATACTCGATCCAAGCGCCGCGGTTGGGAATGATCTGTGCGCTGTAGAGCTGCTTGCCGGACTTGTCGCGGGACATGGTGTAGTACACACCGGGTGAACGGACAAGCTGGGAGACGACGACGCGCTCGGCACCGTTAATAATGAAGGTACCGTTCTCGGTCATGAGCGGGAAATCGCCCATGAACACATCGGACTCCTTGATTTCACCGGTTTCGTGGTTTGTCAGGCGAACAAAAACCTTCAGGGGTGCGGCATACGTCATGTCGCGTTCGCGGCAGCGCGCAACTGTGTTTTTCGGATCGTCTAAAGAATAATCAATGAACTCCAGTTTCAGATTCCCGTTATAGTCTTCAATTGGTGAAACATCCGACAAAACCTCACGAAGATCGTAGTCGAGAAAGCGCCTGTATGAGTTCTTCTGAACCTCAATCAGGTTGGGCATTTCAAGAACTTCATCAATGCTGGAGAAACTCATGCGCTTGCGCAGTTTTCCCATTTGGACTTCGTGCACCATGAAAGCCATCACCCCTTTTATTGTCCATCAGCATCCACAGTCCCAGGGTCATAGGAATTTCCTGCTTGCAATTTTCGCTGACCTTGATTACAATGAAGGCGTCACCAAAAAAGCCGGCAGCAAATGATACTGACTCAAGTGTACAGTGTAGCAGAAGAGCTGCTTTTTGTCAACGCTTTTTTTATGGCCGTTTTACGGCCGCCCGGGACATCGAAAGGGCGCCAAACAAGGAGATGGAGAGCCAATATGAGAGCGAGGTTACCCCTAAAACAGTACATTCAGTCAGGGAAACTGTTCTTTCGCTTCCTATTTATATTATTTGTATTAATTGTATGCGTTTTTCTTGTCTTGCCTGAGATGCATGCGATAGCAGAGGATACGCACAAGATTGTGATTCGCCCGGCCACCAAGGAAAACGCAGAGGAAACGCAGGACGATGTGTCTGACGAAACGGAAGACTTGGATACGATTGCAAAGCAGGGCTCACCTTATGTTCGGACAGACCTTCCCCCGGCGGATATCGTTGACGGCATCACCGATCCCGAAGCGCTGAAGGATTTCTCTTTTCCGGAGGAAGCGAAGCTTCTCAGGGTGGTCTTCCCGAAGATCAAGGAGTGCGATGCCTGCCTTGTGACCGACGGGGAACACTCGATTCTGATTGATACGGCAACGGCGAAGATGGCCCCTGACGTGGTAAAGATGATTCGACGGCAAGGCGTCACACACCTGGATGCCGTCTATATCACGCACCCACATCCGGACCACGGCGGCGGATTGGGAGAGATCCTTGCCAATTTCACTGTGGAAAAGGTCTGGACGAGCTTCTCCGACTTGATCACCCAGACAGCCAAAGACATGAAGGCATACTGTGAGTACTACAATGTGCCACTCGGGCACTATGGTGACGGGCATGTCTTCACGGTGGGTGAAGCCTACTTCAAGACTTATGCTACCGATGACACGATCTATACGATCAATGACCGTTCGGCGGCCTATAGGATGCAGTACGGAAGGGCGATCATGTTCTTTGCGGCCGACCTGGAACGCCTGTCGCTCAGAAGGCTGGGGAACACCGTCGATGCGGCTGAGCTTCGGATGGACATTATCAAGTATCCGCATCACGGGAAGGATCCGCTTGTCCGGGAATTCTGGCAGCCGGCGGAACTTCGCTTTGCGATTGTGACAAGCGATGCGACGATGCGCAACGGGAAACAGGACATCCGAGACAAGCATTGGCCGCATGCCTTTACCTGGGATGGAGAGATTGAACTTACCACGGACGGTAACACCTGGGTGATTCGGCGCCTTCCGGATTATCCGGACAATATAGAGGAAGAGGGAACTACGCAGAAAAACCTTATCATCACGCAGCAGTGAAGAGAACAGGATCCTGAGCGGGTCCTGTTTTTACGTGCAAAAGTG
>JAFUZB010000440.1 GCA_017476845.1 Clostridia bacterium | reverse complement strand
TTTCGCCTGATTCAGCAGTTTCCTTCCATGGACGCTCTGCTCGAGAGCAGATGTATTGAAGGAAGGCGGTTTGCAGAGATCATCATGGACGATGATACCGAATTGCTCGGGCAGGACTGAAGCTTTGTTTTTGATGACGCCTACCCTCACCTCCATCCCAGCATTGCAGATCCATACGCGAACGTTCCCGTACAGAAAGCGTGATCCCAGTTGCAGCGATCAAGCGCAGGCAACGATTCGTACGCATCGTTGCCCTGCAATGCAAGATACCAGACAGGGTAACAGTCAAGATGAGAGAGCCTGCGATCCGTGCAGGCAATGCGACAGGAGGGAAAAGTTCAGCAGCACAGGCTCGTACGTCTTCATCAATACTACAAATTTGCGCACCATCAAACCGGCTGCAAACCCTTATTCTATAAAGCTTTCCGGATATCTTCCGTCTTCGATTTTGTCAAACATCAAGATGACTGCGCTGGACAGCAACCGCTGTATCGTTCTGTATCTGACGCAAAGCCGTCCTACTGGTTTTGCAAAAGCTCGCATTTCTCTTTCTGCACGCAGACAAAAAGCACACCGCCATGCGTTTCCTCACGGAACGTGCTTTTCTGTCTCGCCTTCGTCGCGCCGCAGCCCTGTCTTTATCTTGTTTTTATTCCCTGGAAGATGTATCATTGCGCGCGGTAGTGCGGCTTGGCCAGGCAGGAGAAGACGTGGAGTCCCAAAGCCAATTGGGCACATTTCTGCCATAAAGCCGTCAAGATTTGGTCCTGAACTTGTTTTCAGCCAATCGCACAGTATAATCAGCGATGTTTTCATCGCAAGAAGGAGACCTTCATGCTGACCAAGTATATCATCGCCTTCCTGATCTCCATGGTTCCCTTGATCGAACTGAGAGGTGCACTTCCCTATGCGCTTGCCGCCGGCATTCCGACACTCAATGCGTATATCGTATGCATCATCGGGAATATGCTTCCCGTTCCCGTCATCTTCTTTTTCGCCAGAAAGGTGCTTGAATGGGGTGCTGACAAGAAGTACATCGGCAAGTTCTTCACCTTCTGCCTTGAAAAGGGGCACAAAGGCGGCGCCAAGCTGACAGAGAAGGCTTCCAGCAAGGGACTCTTCCTCGCACTCATGCTCTTTGTCGGCATTCCGCTCCCGGGCACAGGCGCATGGACAGGAACCCTCGCCGCCAGCATTCTGGATATGGATTTTAAGACCAGCGTGCTTGCTGTGGTACTGGGCGTCATCCTTGCCGGACTCATCATGGGCGGAGCGACCATGCTCGGTCTTCAGATCGTCCGCTGAGACATAAACTACTATATTACTGGAGGAAACCATGCTGAACT
Source organism: Clostridia bacterium (assembly GCA_017476845.1). Lineage (GTDB taxonomy): Bacteria > Bacillota > Clostridia > Christensenellales > Aristaeellaceae > UBA2943. Next base: position 18,377 of record JAFUZB010000440.1, on the reverse strand, counting down.
TTATTCTTGACATCCTTCGCGGCGTCGTGATGGGCGTATCCAACATCATCCCCGGTGTTTCGGGCGGCACCATGGCCGTGTCCATGGGCATCTATGACCGCATCATCTTTGCTGTCAACCACATCGTCAAAAAGTTTAAGGAAAGCATCAAGGACCTGCTGCCCATTATCATCGGCATTCTGGTCGGCCTGTTCGCTTTCGCCGCTCTCATCGGCCATCTTCTCGGCACCAAGTCCGACACCATCCCGCTCACAAGGCTGCCCACCAACTTTGCCTTCATCGGCCTGATTCTGGGCGGTCTCCCTGCGATCTATAAGCGCGTGAACATGAAGAAGGCCGGCGCATTTGGCATCGTCCTCTTTGTGATCTTCTTCGTTATCGTCGTGGCTCTTCCGCTCCTCGTTCCTCCGGAAGCCCGCACGGTGGATCATTCCATCGGCATCATGCTCCTCATGATCCCTCTGGGTGCCATCGCAAGCGCCACCATGGTGATTCCCGGTGTATCCGGTTCCATGATCCTCATGCTTCTTGGCTACTATGACTCCGTCATCAATGCCATGAACGAGCTGCGCTCCGGCGATTTCTCCGCAATCGCCATCCTGCTCCCCTACCTCATCGGTCTCCTGATCGGTATCGTCTCCATCGCGAAGCTGATCAATTTCCTGCTCAAGAAGTATCCGGAATATACCTTCAGCGCGATCTTCGGTCTGGTCATCGGATCCCCTGTTGCTCTGCTCATCCAGAACAAGGAATGTTTCCCGATCGCAACCGCGGGCAACTGGGCCATCTCCATTGTCTGCCTGATTGCCGGTTTTGTGGTCGCCTGGCTGCTTGCCAGACTGGAGAAGACCGAGTCCAAAGCCTGATATCCCAAACAGTTCCTCCTTGTGAGGAGCTGTTTTCTTATCCAGCGAAACGTCCGTGCCCTCCCGCTTTTCTGATTTGCACTTGAAAGGTTTTCTCCTTCGTACTATCATGACATCCGTTGATTTCGAAACGAATGGAGGCCGCCTGCAATGGGCAAGGTAAAGTATTCTGTACGTGAGGCACAGCGCCGGAACGAGGAGCGTGCAGCACAGCGCGCTAAAGATAAGAAGCGCAAGGAGTTCATCGAAAAGAACAAGACGAAGATCATTTCATCCGTCATCGGGTGCATCCTGATTGTGCTTGTCCTCTTCCTGGCCGTAAAGAACTTCTACGGTCCCGGCGGCAGTATCCCCAATTTCTTCGGCACCCTGCGCGGTGTCCAGGACGACTGGATCGTCACCAACCTCGGTGATTCCTCCAGCCCGCGGTATTACAAACTCGGCAGCCTAACCCTGCCCGACGGTTTTACCATCGACAGCGACTACTCCATCTCCACCGACAGCAACAATCAGACCTTCCGTCTCATACCGGATGATGATTCCGTTGTCTCCTCGGTGTATATCGCAGGCGTAGCCAACCGCAAGGCGGAAGACATGCTGCAAACCTACATCGGGTTTGGCATGTATACCGACGCCACCGAGCCCAAGACGGCCGAGATCGGCGGACATACCGTCCATTACGTCTCTGTGCTCTATCCCAGCGAGGATGTGGAAACCGTAGACGAAACCACCCAGGGCTCCAGATCCTTGGTCATGTATATGGACACCGCCCGTGATTCCAGCATTCTCATCAGTGCCCTTTCCGTGCAGGGCGACATGTCCTCCCGCCCCACCGAAGAAGAGCTCGTACGTGCAGTCAGCAACGTAGTTGCCGGCGTTCATCTCCCCTAAAAGATCTTTGCGGGCCGCAGCCAAATGCGGCCCGCTGCTTATATCTCTATAGCTTTTCAGGCGGTTTTTGCACGAATTTCGCCGAAAATTTCCCGGTTGACAACCTTTCAACCCCATGCTATAATCTGCAACTGTCAGTAAGACAGCTCGAGGTGCTGCTTCGAGTCCTGCGCTTTCTGCGGCGAGGCTTCTGCTTCCGGTCTGCGGCATGCGCCTGTAGCTCAGTTGGATAGAGCAACGGCCTTCTAAGCCGTGGGTCGGGGGTTCGAATCCCTCCAGGCGCGCATTGGTATGGTGGGTATAGTTCAGTTGGTAGAGCGTCAGATTGTGGCTCTGAATGTCATGGGTTCGAGTCCCATTACTCACCCCACTTCTTTTTACTGGATCTGCTGCCTTGTGCAGTCTAATTGTCTCTGCGATGGGGTGTGGCCAAGTGGTAAGGCAAGGGACTTTGACTCCCTGATTCGCAGGTTCAATTCCTGCCACCCCAGCATGCATGACCCATTAGCTCAGTCGGTAGAGCACTTGACTTTTAATCAAGGTGTCTGGAGTTCGATTCTCCAATGGGTCACTCCCCTGCCTTCTGAGCAGCTCGTTAGTTGCGGGCGTGGCGGAATGGCAGACGCGCCAGACTTAGGATCTGGTGCCTATGGCGTAAGAGTTCAAGTCTCTTCGTCCGCACGAATCCCTGAAGCCCGATATGCGGTAGTAGCTCAGCTGGTAGAGTGCCACCTTGCCAAGGTGGATGTCGCGGGTCCGAATCCCGTCTACCGCTCCATTCGCGGGTGGAGCTCAATGGTAGAGCCCCAGCCTTCCAAGCTGGTTACGTGGGTTCGATTCCCATCACCCGCTCTCTGGCTTCAGGCGTAGACAACCGTCCCTTCTGGGACGGTTGTTTGCATATAGGAGGATTTATGAAAGACAAGGGCAAGAAGTCCCGAAAGCTCAGTCAGCGCGCGCAGGAAATTGCCGAACAGATTGCCTATGAAAGTGCGATCTCCAATACGCTCCTTTTCTGCATGGAGCGCGGCATGCTCTGCTACGTACGCATGCACGGCGAGCGCTGGACGCAGAAGCATGTCTGGCGCGTGCTGAACCTAAGCCGCGAGTTTGTCTATGTGCTTCGGGCAGATGCCTTCCGTTATGAGGGATACGAGCTGCACCGCATCAGCGATCTTGCGGATATCGCGCCCGCACCCGAGCTGACGGAACATTATCATCTTATCAAGGTTCCCCTGCCCCAGGATATCCCTGAGGTCGACCCGGAGAGCCTGCAGTCCATGCTCAGCAGCATCGTGCCCCTGGAAACGCTGGTTCTTGCGGGGCATATCGGCCAGCAGGAGGACAGCAGCAGAGAGTATGTGGGACACTTCGAGAAGCTCGGAAAGAAGAAGCTTTCCCTGCGCACGCTGGACCCGCACGATCTTGCCTGGTCGCCCAATACCACCAAGCTCGCCTATGAGGATCTGGATTATCTCATCTTCCGCACGCCGACGCTTTATGCCTTTGAAAAGCTCGCTATGCCCTACGATGCCTATATCCGTTCCCTCAATGAGGCCGTCTCTGTTCCCCTGGATACCGAGGAGTTCGAGGTCGGCACTGACCTCCTGGAGGCACCCAGCGAGGACCTCATTGATTTCGATGAGATCGCTGAAATCGCAGCCCATGCAGAGTCCCCGGAGGATGCCGAAGAAATCTGAATATTCAAAACGGCAGCGCAACATTGCGCTGCCGTTTTTCAGTTTCTCACCCGATCGGGGTATTCCAGGAGATATCCGAAGATATCCCGTGCAATCGGTGCGGCCGTACTTCCGCCGCCCTGCCCATCGGCGATATCCTCCACCAGGACACACACCGCAAAAGGCAGATATTCATCCTCGATATAGCCTACGAACCAACCATAGTTCACGGGCTGTCCCCGCAGTGTGGATTCCGCTGTCCCAGTCTTTCCGCAGATCGGAAGGCCGCCCGTACCGGCACTTGTACCGGTACCTGAGGTCACAGTATAGCGCATAAAGTCCCGCAGCCGCTCGGCTGTCTGCGCATCCATCATCCGCCGATACTGCCTTGTCACCCCGCTTGTGCGCTCATAACCCGAAGGGGTGAGCACCTGACGCAGCAGCACTGGCTCCTGCGCCATACCACCATAGGCTACGGCTGAGGCAATCATACACATGTGCAGCGGAGAGGCCGCAATACTGCTCTGGCCAAAGCCCGATGCCGCCACCTCATAGGGCGTGCGCGTGGCGGAGACAGGATACTGACTGTTCTCCACAACCAGGTCATGGAAAAGGAAGTTATCGTTGAAGCCAAAGTCCTCCGCCGTCTTTCGCAGCTTGGCATCCGTGAGGGTGAGTGCGAGCTGCCCGAACACATTGTTACACGAGACGCCGAAGGCTTCCCGAAGAGAAAGGTTACCGTGCACTGCACCGCCAAAGTCCCGGATGATCGCACTGCCGGTATCCAGCCCGCCCGTACAGGTCAGCGTCTCCGTCTCAATCTCCGGGAGCTGCTCAAGCGCCGCTGCCGCAGTCACAATCTTGAAGGTCGACCCCGGCGGATACACCGACTGGGTAGCCCGATTCCAGAAGGGCTGCTCTTCACTGGAAAGGATCGCGGATGTGATCTCCTGGGGATCAAAGTTCGGAAGAGAAATCTCGGCCAGAATCTCCCCTGTCTCATAGTTCATCACCACAGCAGCCCCATTGTGTCCCCTGGAGGCGCTATACCTCTGAAAGGACGAGACGATCTCCGTGCAAAGCTTGGAATCGATCGTCAAGCGCACCGTGTCGCCGCGTCGCTCCTCGCCGGTAAAGAAATCGCTGAGCAGTTCCTGAAAGGAAGTATGAAAACCGTACAGATAGGCTGTCTGAAAGGATTCCACGCCGTTTGCGACATAGCCGGAGGCATCGCCCAGAAGGTGCACAATCGCGCTGCGCGCAGCCTTGTCCGACTGGTATACCCGATTTCCAAGCTCATCGGTCGTAGCAAGCACCACGCCGTTGCGGTCCTGGATATCACCGGCCATCACATTTTCCTTCTGGGACCGCAGTCTTGGATTCCTGCTGGAGGCAAACCAGCGGTTCCCGTAGGTCACCACGCTATAGCCGCCATAGGCCACAAGAAAAAAGAAGAGCACAAACATCAAAAGCGCCAGGAACTTGAAATACTTTCGCTGCCGTTTCATGTTCGGTTCCTTCCTTTCCTTTGGCGTCAATGCCGAATGCGGCCGCTCTTGAGCAGGCGCGCTTTCCATAAACAGTCCGGGTAGATCGGGGTATGCTTGGACAAGCGAACAGGAGAGAAACCCTCACGCTTGCTTCCATTATGGCCAATTGACTGTCCCAATGGAAAATCAGATCTCGGCCTCACCCGTTGTCCCATTGGCTCTACAGCGTTTTGCCGTTTGACATAGAGCTGGGCCAATTCCAGCAAATCAGGGAACCCGCAGACGTCTGCGATGCATCCGAACGACGCCATTGGGATATTGTGGATAGTTATGCTGCGAAAGAGTGCCTGAAGGCCTTGGTATTTCAAGGCCGAGAGCTCATTCCAAGACTTCAGGCAATCATGCATTCTCTCGGCTATCTTTCTCACCTGGCTAGGCGAGAAAAGAGGCTCCATCCCTTGCAAATCAACAGATCGCACCTCTTTTTCGGAATTATATCCGTTTGCACCTAAGTCGGCCTATTCCTTCGAAGCGAAAGGTTGCCTTACAGAGAGTCGCTGCATATGCAATACCATCAAGGTCCCAACTATGCGCGCATCTCTCTGCGAGAAACACGTTATAGCAGTGGTCGCATCTCTTGCCCTGTGATTGGGCTACGGAAGCATGCGAACGCTACGAGCGGGATGATCTTCGGCCTGATCGTAAGGCTTGCTCAGGAAGCTGGTCTATCCCAAAGGGCAGCGCCTGCCTTGCGAACTAATCCTCTTCTGCGTGTATCCGCTCACACTTCCGTCATGCGGATGTCCTCTTCCAAATCGTCCTCATTGATACTTGCGACGCCCTGAATCAGCCCGGTCAGGCACATACTAGAAACCAATGATGATCCGCCCGAGGACACAAAGGGCATGGTCACGCCGGTCAGCGGGATCAGTTTAATCACGCCCCCGATAATGACAAAGGTCTGCAGTCCGATCATCAGCGTGGCACCCATAGCGACCAGCCCCTGAAAGCTGTGACGCGCCGCCATGGCGATGGTTGTTCCCCGCCAGATAATGGCGACATAGATCAAGAGGACGCAGATCCCGAAGATCAGTCCGAACTGCTCGCAGATGACGGCAAAGATGTAATCTGTCTCATAGACCGGTATCGTCGTCGGGCTTCCCAGACCCAGACCCACACCAAACAGACCCGCAGAGGCAAAGGCCATCAGGCCCTGCACGATCTGATATCCCGCGTTATCATAATCCACCCAGGGATTGCGCCAGATCGCCACACGCCGCTTGACGTGTGCAAACATCCGATAGCCGAGCACCGCCGCGCCGCAGCCGCCGCCAAGTCCCAGCAGGGTGAGCGGCACATTCTGACTGGAGGCAAGGAACAGGAGCAGGGTAACCGCATAATAGAGCAGCGCCGTTCCCAGGTCCTTCTGCAGCATCAGAAGGCCAAGACAGCCCACCGCAAACACCAGCCAGGGCAGCATCCGCTGTCGGCTCATGTACCAGGCAACCGCCAAGATCAGAGACAGCTTGACGAACTCACTGGGCTGCGCGGACATGCCCATCAGATAGATCCAGTTCTTGGCTCCGTTTTTCTCTGTTCCCTGCACCAAGGGCCAAGCCAGAAAAGCAAAGGAGAGAAGGATGAGAAGCGGAGCCAAAAACCGCATGGTGCGGAAGAGCCGGACAATATAAATACAGACAATCATCCCCACCAGGCCTACGGCATAGTAGGTCAGCTGGTGGTACGCAAGCGGCGGGTTGGTCGCATAGAGCACCAGGACACCCAGCGCACACAGGAAATTGGTCAGAGAGAACAGCAGACGGTCGATATGGAACATCTGTCCCAGCACATGGCTCAGCAGCCAGATACCTCCCGGCACTGCCAGGGCGAGCACAACCGGTTCCAGGCTTTCCCTCCCGATCGCCAGCAGCAGAAAAGCCGTAAAGAAGAAGAGCGCCACCAGACTGGTCAGCCGTCTGCCCGGCATCGTCCGTCCTTCGTTCATGTCTTCTTCCCCTTCCCCTTACGTTTCCGTCGCCCGGACGCCTCTTCCTCCTCCACGAGGTGCATCCGCGCTTGACCATTCAGGTCATCGAGGCGTTCATCCTCGGTCTGCGGATCCTGCCAGCCTGCCATGCCGCGCTGGGGCATGGCCCGTGATCCGATCTCGCTGCCATAATTGCGCAGGTCCTCCTTGCGCGTATGCCCGTATGGGCTCTGCTGATCCAGTCCAGCGAAGAGCCGGAGCCTGAGCACATAGGGGCCGACCTCCATGATGGAGCCGTGGTGCATGCCCGGGGTCTTCCTGCTCCTGTCCAGCAGATGCCCGCAGATCTCGTCCCCGTCCACATGGACAATTCTTCCGCGTGAAGGGGAGACCACAAGGCCTCTGTCCCGATCAAAGGAAAACCAGAGATGTATCTTTCCGACTTCGCTTTTTCCCTCGCGTATCGGTCCAAGGGAGATATCGCATTTAGGGCCGCTTCCCAGGTTCCCTTCCCAGGGCACAGGGAACACCGTGCCCTCCGGCACCTGCTCGGTCCCGTCCAGCACGACCATCTCTCCGATCATGCCGCTGTCCGGAAGCGTTTTGAGCCGCGCGTGCTGCTCCCTTCTGTCACGCCACAGCCACAGGAAGCTCTGGAGGACGATCAAGCTGCCGAGCAGCGCAAACCAATAGCGCATGCCCAGGGAAAGCACCGTAAAGAGACCTTCCGGCATCGGATCATCCTCCTTCTTTTCCTACTTTTTGTCCTGCTTCTTCCTATTATGGGAAATGCCGTCACCAGACGGGACGGCATGCTTGTTACTGGTTCTGAATCATCTGCCTCAGATCGCTGACCTGGGCAGCCATCTCCCCGGACTCCTGCATATTCTTGGAAATGACCGAGCAGGCGTGCAGGACCGTGGAATGATCACGGTTTCCAAAGGCTGCTCCGATCTGTGGGAGCGACATTTCTGTCATATCGCGCGTGAGATACATGGCGATCTGCCGCGGATAGGCAATCTCGCGTCTGCGGCTGGCACTGGTCATGTCCTCCATGTGGAGATTGAAGTACTCACAGACAGTCTGCATGATCATGCCCGCCGTGATGGCGCGCCGTTTTTCTCCGCCGAGGGTGTCGCGCAATGCGGTCCTTGCCAGTTCCATCGTGATCGGCTCATGCACCAGCTGCGAATAGGCAATCAGTTTATTGAAGCTGCCCTCCAGCTCACGGATATTGCTGTTGATGTTCTCGGCGATCAGGCCCAGCACCTCATCGGGAACGTTGATGCCCTCCGAGATCGCCTTGGTGCGAAGAATCGCCGTGCGGGTCTCCACGTCAGGCCGCTGAATATCCGCAATCAGACCCCAGGCGAAGCGACTGCGCAATCTCTCCTCGAGCCTGGCAATCTCCTGCGGCGGCTTATCGCTGGTGAGAATGATCTGCTTCCCGGCATTGTGCAGCTCGTTAAAGGTATGGAAGAATTCCTCCTGGGTGGAATCCTTGCCCGCAATAAACTGGATATCGTCCACCATAAGGATGTCCACCGAGCGGAAACGCGTGCGGAACTCCAGGTTGCGGCCCTGCTGGATGGCGGAAATCAGTTCATTGATGAAGGTCTCCGAAGTGATGTAGAGCAGACGCTTGTCCGGATACTGCTGCTGAACATAGTGTCCGATCGCGTGCATCAGGTGGGTCTTGCCAAGGCCCACCCCGCCATGGATAAACAGAGGGTTGTACACTTCTGCAGGGCTTTCGGCGACAGCCACAGCCGCTGCGTGCGCAAACCGGTTGGCACTGCCCACCACAAAGGAATCAAAGGTATACCGGGGATTAAGCTGCACAATCCCCTTCGTTTCCTCCGTCTTCTCCGGAAGCGCCGCCAATTCCTGGTCGGTTCGAATATCGCAGGTCATGCGCTTGCCGGCCACCGAAGTCAGGCACGTGTTGATATCCTTCTGGTATTTGTTGATCACCATGTTTTTCATCTGACCCATGGCGATGCGAAGCACGAGGATATCTCCCTCCGGCCTCTTGAGGATACGGACAGGCGAGAGATTGTCCTCGATAAAGGTTTTATAGGAAATCTGGTTCATCTCTTCTTTGAGAAGACTGCATGAACGTGCCCATAGCTCCTTTTCATCCATACGCATCCCGCTCCCTCATACTGTCACATTTTTGCGTCATCGTTGTCACATTTATGCACAAAATGGTTTTCCACAGTTTTTCCTTCTTTTTCGGGTAAATCTCTGTGGATAATTGATGTGGATAAATTGCGGATCATGTGATTCGCTTCGCCATGATAGCATGCTTTTCCTGAAATAGCAAGAAGAAATTCCGTTTTTCGATCAATCGGTCTGTTGATAACTTTATTCACAATCTCTTGTGGTCTTTGTTGTGGATCACACAAGAACTGTGGATAACCCGTATCAGTTCATCGTAAAGTTTTCTATTCTTTGTGATATTTTTGTGTCATTTATTTTGAAAATATGTCATTTTTTATGGCAAGGATATCGCCGTGCGATGTCGAACATGTGCCCTGCACAAGCAATCTCTTTTCAAGGGAGGGAGTACGTATGGCATCCTCTGTCTCTATCAATCCGCAATCGCTCATGTCCCTGCTTGAGCAGCGTTTGGGGCATGACCTTGCACACGCGGACGGACTATGCCCTACGATTCTGCGCATGCTGGAACTCTGGCAGCCTGACCCGACAGATCTCGTGATCTTCCATTCCGACCTTGAAGATCGCCTCCTTCAGTCGTGCTACACGGTTCTTGGAAAGAAAATGCGCTATCGAACACAGTACGGAACCATTCACCAGGTGAGGATCGAGCATCTCACCGAGCTCGCAGACTGGTGTCTGGCGCTGCTCCTGCCTCTCCTTCCCCCGGACGACAGCTTCTATCCGGTACTGAAAGCTTTCGCCTTTGAGGGCGGATCGTATGCGGCGCTGCTCACGCTTTGCCTGCGCTATGAAAACTATCTTGGTCAAGCCGATCACAGCTTCATCCGCACGATGCTTGCGCAGAGGTGCGATACCGAAGAGATCCCTGCCTGCATACGCCCAGAGGCATTTTCCTCCTGACCTTCCCCAGAACATGATTCAGAAAGGATCACCATGGCAAGAAAACTGATTCCCCTTCTTCTTTTCTCTCTCCTGCTCTGTCTGCCCGTGCTTGGCAGCGCATCGACCGTCACCACTTCGTTTTTTCCGATCCATCTTTTCGCTTCCAATCTCCTAAACGGCATTGATGAGATCACGCTTCATTCCCTCGCCCAGCCAGACACCGGGTGTCTGCATGATTATCAGCTCTCCAGCGGTGATCTCATCGCGCTGTCCGATTCCGACGTTTTCCTCATCAACGGCGCGGACATGGAAAGCTTTATGGACTTTGTTTTTGATGCTTTCCCGGAGATGCCCGTGGTAAACGCCTCCGAAGGAATTGCGCTTTTGCCCTCGGTTAGTGGGGAAACTGAGTATAACGCCCACATCTGGCTGACCCCTGCCAACGCGCAGCAGATGTGCCGGAATCTGGCTGACGGACTCATCCGCATTTTCCCGCAGTATGAAGATAGGATTCAGGCCAATCTTGCCTCCTATGTTGACTCCCTGGAGGCGTTGGACGAAACCCTCAAAGTAGGTCTTGCCTCCCTTACGCGCAGGGACATTGTCACCTTCCACGAGGCCTTCCCTTATTTTGCAGATTATTACGATCTCTCCGTTGTCGCTGTCATTGCCCTTGAGCCGGATGATGCTCTTTCCACCGGCGAGCTTGCAGCCCTGGTAACCACTATTCGGGAAAACAATCTTCCCCCGCTGTTTACCGAGCCGCAGTATCCCTCCCTGGCAGCCGACGTGCTTGCCCGTGAGACGGGAGCACCGGTGTATACTCTAGACCCTGTTGTCACGCCTCCCTCGGGTGAGCTTCCGCTTGACTGGTACCAGACGGTGATGCTGGAAAACCTGAAAGTCCTGCAGAGCGCGCTGGGAAGCGATCTGGAGTAACAGAGAATGCCGCAAAAATGTCAGTCATGAAGAAAAATCCCTCTCAGCCAGTATGGCTGAGAGGGATTTGATTCAAGCAGATGGTTCATTGAGTTTTTGTGCGAACCACGAATGTGCGCAGATGTGAATTGACGACGGTTTGAAATGTTCCGGATTTCTTGTGACGATACAGTCGATTCTAGAACGCACCGCACTTTCAATCATGACGGCGTCTTCATAGTCATTGTTCGCTATGGCAATCGCATTCTGGCAGCCAATACCAAGGGTATCTATCAACTCGAAGAGCGCATAAAGCTTAGTCATGACCTGTCGTGCATTTGCGTCCACATTTTCCTGACCTGCAGAATGATATTACTCCCTGTGTAATTGGAATTGAAAGCATTTGCCCTCTGTCGAATCAGGGCATACTTATCCCGGTCAACTACAAACAGGGAGTTTTCAAGAGCCTTGAACATCTTACGCCTCCCATGCCCTATCCAGTTCCTCCGCGTTGGTTCGCACCCTGGCGTAGAACAGAAGCATGTCGGCCATTTCATCCGCTATTTCCAGGCTTTTTCTGGCAGATTCAGTTTTTACCTCACTCATGAGGGCATGCACAGCATTAACACTCTTTACATCTGCGGGCGATTTCATCAAGCTCTCCATGGACACACAGAAGTAATCTGCGATCTGGTGCAACTCAATCGCATTAATCATACGGGAACCGGAAAGCATGTTGCTCATGACCTGTTTACTGATGCCCAATGCCTCTGCCAAGTCATTCTGCTTTTTTTCATTTTGTTTTAAGAGCATCAAAATGTTATTGCTGATGGTTGCGTTCATTCCAATCATTGTTTGATGCCTCCTGTCCAGAATTCTAGGGATAGTTTCCCCCGATCCTCAATTGGCATAAAGCATATAGGAACCAACCGTTATCAATACTCGATAGTATCCTCCACCAGAGCTAAATCTCTCTTTCGAAACTTCATCTATCACTTCATGCTTGGCCCCAGAAAAATCTGCCTGGTCATATCAGGTGTCGATGCGTGTCAGGCGAACCAATTCCCGGTTGCGGTAAGCGATATCTTCTCGCAGCACAAAGCCCTGTTTCTCCCAGAATGCGTTGCCCGCTTCATTCCTGCAGAACACCAGAAGGGCAACCTTGGTAATACTTCTCTCCTCAAACGCCTTAAGGCACCGATTCGTAAGGAGAGTGCCTATTCCCTGCCGCCTTACAGCGGCTGCCACGGCCATATGGTAGATGTAGCCCCTTCTTCCATCCTCGCCGGCCAGGACCACCCCGAGCACCTGTCCATCCTCCTCCCGCTGTGCAATAAAGCACAGGCCGGGATTGCGCCTGAGGAATTTCTCGATCCCCGCTCTTGAGTCATCCACGTCATTGAAACCCATGTTCGGCGTGGACATCCACAGCGCATAGACGCGGTCATAGTCCTCGGCTCTCATCTCGCGAATAATCAACGCCCAGCCCCCGTTTCTTAGGTTTCGCTTAGCGGCACCGGGAAATCGACATAGGCTGTCTGGTCACACCCCTCCGGCGTCAGAAAGCTCAACGTGACATGTCCGTGGTTGAGCATATCCTGATCTGCACCGGGAGTCGGCGCATCCTCATCACCCATATACTTGAGCCAGAAATAGGTCTGCCCTCTTGGACTCACGCGCCGCTCATAACCGTCCGCGTACACGGTACGATTGAGGCCGCACATCACCGGCGCCTTCACTTCCTTCAGCGGAAGCTTGGGCATGTTCAGATTGAGTACCGAGCACGCAGGAATCTCTGTCTGCACCAGCTTTTCCCCCGTGCGGATACAGTAGTCTGCAAAGAAGGTAATCGACTCCTCCGGTGTTCCGGGCTCAAGAGAAACCGCCATAGCCGGATAGCCCTGGAACGCAGCCTCACGCGCTGCGCCGCAAGTCCCCGAGACAAAGGTAGCCAGGCCGATATTCCATCCGTTGTTGATGCCGCTGATGACAAGATCCACCTTTTCCGTGGCGAGTTCCATCAACCCCAGACGGCAGGCATCCACCGGTGTTCCGGATACGCGCCACGCATCGTTTGCCCCTGCCATCTGCCCCTGCCTAGCAAGCACGGGATCAAAGATGGTAAAGGCATGGGATTTGGCGCTCTGCTGCGTATCCGGGGCACACACCGTCACGCGGTGTCCCCTCGCTGCCGCAGCGCGGCACAGAAGGTGAAGGTATTCTGAATCAAATCCGTCGTCGTTCACAAGAAGTATATGCATGTCTGTCTCCTTTATCGATTTCTTCACGCAGGAAGCAGTTTCTCCATGGGCTTTCCCTTGGCCAGCTCGTCCACAAGCTTGTCGAGCCTTCGGATCGAGCGCATGATCGGGGATTCGATTTCCTCAATCTTCACGCCGCATATCCTGCCGCCCACACGCTCTGCCAGGGGATTGGGGGCAGGGGCATACCGGAAGAAGTCCCCGTAGGAGGTCTCCCCCTCCAGGGCGCTTGCAATCTCCTCCTTCGTATAGCCCAAAAGCCAGGAGGTCAGCGTATCGACCTCATCCCGAGTCCGCCCCTTGCGCTCTGCTTTAGGCACCAGCAGTGGATAAACGCCTGCAAAGGGCATCTCAAGGATATCCCGTCCCATCTTTTCACTCCCTGATAAAGCGTCTGTCGTCCCCGGATGCCGCCGCATCCTCTGTCACCAAGCGCTCGGCGCGCATATGCAGGTCGTAGCGCTCCCGAAGCTCCATGATATGCGCCATCATGGGTGAGGCATGATGCCTGTCCAGAGCCTCCTGGTTCTCCCACGCATCCACCAGAAGCACCGTATGCGGATCATCCAGGGAACGATAATAGGCATACGCCAGGTTCCCCTCCTCCGCGCGAATCCGGTTCACCATCCCGGAGTCCAGCATTTCCTGTGCAAACCGCTCGGCAGCGTCATCCTTGCCGGTATAAAAAAGATGCATCGTAATCATATCCGCACCTCCCACTTCATGGTACACCATTCCCGTCCATCCCGCAATTCCGCTTTGTTGGCCGCTATCTTTCGTTAGGCCATCTGCTCTATCGTCACGGTTTCTTCTTTCGGTTAGTCCCCGGGTCCATGCCCTATGCGAGTAAATGAAGCGGAAGCTCTTTCACATAGGATCGCTGTGTGATCCCTTAACCAGATCGCATCCGACATCTCAAACTCAATGCATGCGTATCCCTCACCTCCCGGGCCACAGCCCAGCGTTCACTTCGCAGATCGGGCTTTTTCCGTTTGCCTTTCAGCTTGTACCACGTCCATATGGGGTATACGACACACTCCGGTGGAGGACTGATGCACTGTCGCATTTGACGGATCTTCTCGCAATTCGTCAACAGCCTGTTGACGATTCTCTACGACAGGATACATCTCGTAAAAATACCGCATATACTTAAGTTTCGTTATCGATAACGGCACTGCTTTTCCCTGCTTCGGGCTTGCTTCGCTGATCCCCTCCATCATGTACTGTCTGATGGGCAGGATTGATAACATGGCATGGCACGGGTGATCTTCGGGCAGACAGGAACCATTGGCATAGTTGGCGCATTCCTTCTGTGCAAGCTTCTTCACGCTGCGGATGATGTGCTGCTCTTGCTGCTGGCGTTCTTCGCCGTACTGAATGGCTCTATGTCACGATTTCTTCTTTCGGTTAGTCTCCTCTTCTCTGCATTTGGTATCATACTTGCTTTCTACGCTGGGCTCAAGAAGACTTGGTGTGTTTCCCCACTGACTCTTCCACGACTGCCCAAACTTGAATGTGATCATTCATCTCGCACTTTCCTGCAAATCAAACACTCACAGAAGAGGCGGTAAAGCCGTTCCGAGGTTTCCCTTTCCGGCTTGCGTTTTGCCCTCTCTCCATGTACAATGACGTCGTTTATTCGGTTTTATTCCTTCATTGCGAACCCCTGATTTTTTGAAGAAGGAGGTACCCTATGGACTATGTGTTCATGACCGATTCCGATTCGGATCTGCCGTTTGACCTGAAGCAGAAGTACGACATTCCCGTCGTCTACATGCCCTATGCGCTCAACGGCAAGGAATACTTTGACGATCTCGGGCAGACCATCAACTCCAAGGATTACTTCACTGCCATGCGCAATGGCGCAACCCCTATCACTTCCGCTCTCAACGAAACCGCCTATCTGGAGATCTTTGAGCCGATCCTCAAGGAGCGTGATCTGCTCTTTGTTGCCTTCTCCTCCAAGATGTCCTCCACCATCCATGCAGCCGAGTCTGCACGGGCAAAGCTCCTGGAGAAGTACCCCCAGAGAAGGCTGGAGATCGTTGACACCCTCTCCATTTCCGGCCCGATGACCCTGCTGATTCTCAAGGCCCACGAAATGTACCGCGCCGGTGCACCTCTGGACGAAGTCGCATCCTGGATACGCGAGAACTACGACCGCGCGCAAGCGTTCTTCATGGTCGACGATCTCAAGTATCTCAAGCGTGGCGGGCGCATTTCTCCCACCGCCGCCGTCGTCGGTACCATGCTGGACCTCAAGCCCATCATCGTAGAGACCAAGGAAGGCACCCTCACTTCCTTCAGCAAGGTCAGAGGACGCAAGAAAGCCATCAGCTTCCTTGCCGAAAACACCCTGGCTAATCTGGAGGATCCGGAGGAAAGCGTCCTGATCATTCTTCAGGCCGACTGCCCGCAGGAGGCAGAAACGCTCAAAGCCGATCTTCTCTCCAAGGAGCCCCGCCTGACCATCCGTATCGACAACGTTGGCCCGGTCGTGGGCGCACATTGTGGCCCCGGTACGCTGGCCTCATGCTTTATGGGCAAGAGGCGCCCCGTCTGATTTCCCTGCGGACCGGCTTTCAGCCGGTCCGTCTCCATTTCTACTCGTATTTCCCGGAGGTATGATCCCATGGATTCCGTAGAACACGTTCGCAACTATCTCAAGGCTTTCGATGCCGCAGACCGCGTCATTGAGTTCACCGTCTCCAGCGCCACCGTTGAGCTTGCCGCCAAGGCGCTTAACTGCGAGCCCGGAAGGATCGCGAAAACCCTGTCCTTCATGGCAGGGGATCGCCCGATCTTCCTTGTCGCAGCCGGTGACAGGCGCATCGACAACAGCAAGTACAAGCATTTCTTCTCCGCCAAGGCCCGGATGATGACCGCCGAGGAACTGGAGTCCCTCTCCGGACTGCACTTTGGCGGCGTCTGTCCCTTTGACCTTCCCGAAAAATGTGAAGTTTGGCTGGACGAGAGCTTGAAAGCCTACGATATCGTCTACCCTGCCGCCGGGAACGAGCAGAGCGCCGTGCGCGTCACGCCTCAGGAGTTGGAGGTTTTCAGCCACGCCCGCGGTTGGTGTGATGTCACCAAAGCACCCACGGTGTCCTAATGGAACTTTAATCCAATTCACACCCTTCTCTTCTGTTGTTTTTCCAGACCGGTGGTACAATATACATCGCACCGGGAAAGTGCGGTGCACCTTCACTGATACCTTATGAACGGAGGATTGGAACCATGTTCGAGCTCTTCTTTCTCCCCTTCCGTCTGCTCATCGGTCTGTACAGGGGCATGTTCTCGCTCATGTCCGGTCTCCTGCGCGGAGCCTTCCATCTCTTTGGAAGCCTGTTTGTTGCTTTCTTCTCCGTCGCGACCGGTCTGTGGCCCCTGTTCCTGATCGGAAGCGTGATTTCTCTGGTCGCGGGGCTTGTCCGCAGCCTTTGGCCGCTGATCTCCCTGGGATGCATCGTTCTTCTCTGCATGGGCCTGTATAAGGCTGGCATGCAGCATGCCAAGGAAAACCCCGATGACGGTTTTGCCCGCTTCATCAACCGTATCCGCAGGTAAGCTTACAGCCTTACCCAATGTGGGCATACAGCGCATTCTGGCATAAAGCATTGCGATTCACCGCATTCGCGGATGATATGTATGTCCATCGATAAAAATCCCACCTCTGGGCTTAAGATGCACCGAGGTGGGATTTTCGCGCTTCCTGCGACATGAAGATGGTCGTAGATGGTCGTTTTGAAGGTGGCGGAAGATCACACCAGCGTCAACGAGCAGCATATTCTTCCACCATCGCTTTCTCAAAAGCGCTGTCTGCCAGAGCGATCAGGGAAGGATCGGAAAAACTGGATAGGGAACCAAAGCTTCGTCCGCGCTGCTCTGTGGGTGCAAAGGGAATGCCCTGTTCGCGGCTGCTCTGCACCGCAATTAATACCTGCTCCTTTGGAATACTCGTACGATCAACTCTCCGGATAAATCAAATTCCGGGAGACTGCAACACCTTGATGTTACCCGTCTCCCGGAAAAACGACTGATTTTATCGATGTCCGCCATCCGTCGGGCCCGTACGTCCCGCATACATTTCGGGTTTTATCGTTGCCCGCCAACCGTCAGCCTCGTTCGTGCTGCATACATTTCGGATTTAAAGTGTCAGTCACACCGGAGGGATGACGCCCTCCATCCATCTACATCCTAATGATTTTTCGGCTTGTGTCAATGAGAAATCTGGCATTAGGGAGATGGTTAACTGTGTAACCATAGTATACCCTAAAAACCGATAGAACACTATCCATGTGGAGGCAAAGAGAAGCTCATTCTGCTTCTCGACTTCGATTTCACTGATCAGTCTTTGAGCGAGATAAGCACTGCTTTAAAAGTGAAACACTCCTTTCCCGCTCTTTTTGTGTATACGGATGATCAGAGAGAGACTTTACAGGTGTGTCTGTCTCCATTATCGTAATGAGTTTCTTTACTGATTTCGGATCAGTGATCTCTATTTTCCGATCAAAGGTGCTGGTAGCCATCAGGGGCTCCCTCCTTCCTGCGAAAGATACCGTAAGATACATTCATGTAATCAGAAACACACGCTGTCTCTGGAAGAAGCAACTTCTTCATCCGTAAAGTAAAAGACCAGGGACAGAATTGCAGAGAGAAACATCATTCCCTCTCGCTCCCGGCAAAGCCTTCTTAAGCGATTTTGTTCGGCCTATTTAGCTCACATTATCCCTTTCGTCATATTCCATCGTTTGGGATGGGCTATCTGTCTTTGTGTTTCCAAAGTGTTGTCACATGTGGCAACAGCGTTGATCATGCATCAACAATAGCAAGTCGTTTCCCGAGAGGTGCCAACATCTTACTGATTGTATCAATGCCAGGACTGATATGCCCGTTTTCAAGCCTTGCGATGGCAGGGCTGTTTGACACCGGTAAGAGTAGCCAGATCCTGCTGAGAGAGCCCTTTTTCCTGCCGAGCATTTATGATGGATGCGATTATTTCAGCTCGCGCATGACTATCAGCGATTTCTTCGGGTGTGAAGATCTCAGCCTCCAGTTCTCTCCAGCTTAATTTATTGTTCTGACACTTCCCAGTGAAAAATGTGCCTCAATCCGTTATAACATAAGGCTTCTCGCCCAAAAGAATCGCAAAACTGACATCAATTGAAACGGCATAAGGGCCCACCAAGCAGGAACGTTCATTTGGTGGGAGAATCTGC
>JAFUZB010000439.1 GCA_017476845.1 Clostridia bacterium | reverse complement strand
TTCTCCATTACCTTGTGATGAGGCCCTTTTCACGATCCTTGCTGTACTTGGTAAGTCCGAAATCTGCCCACGGCATGATCGAACCCCGAGCAGTACTCGTGTCATTCTTTCTCACCATATTGCCTTTCAGGGCAAAATGCGACGCTACACCATATAATCGTCCTTCAAGACAGGTTCCTGTCCATCTCAAAGCCGCATTCCGCACACAGATCCGCAAACGTAAGGTCGTCCATCTTCCAGGCTGTTTGAATCATTTGAAGTGCTTTCGCCCGATCCCCCGGCTTGATTCTATGCCGAACATCATAGAAAAGTCCTTTTGCAAACCGAATCTTCAGGAATACCACGGTCTGCCATGCACCTTCAAGCAGAACGTTCCTATCCTCTTCGTCGCCTGTTTGTTCCTCCATCTTAAGCAGACGCCGCCGGATCGCATACCAGACATCCGCGCAGCGGCAGTATTTGCGGAACGCATCCAGTGAAACCTCATATCGTGCAAGTCCGGATATGCCTCTTCCGTAGCCGTAATGGTAAAAACGCTCCTCGGTCCCAAGATAGCTTTGGGCCCTGAGCAGCAGGCAAAACGTCAGATAGAAATCATCAAAGTAGGTATAATACCCATCGTCCATTTCCGCAAAAACAGCTCGCATCAGGTTGCCCCTGTAAATCTTGATGCAGGGATAGTTTTCAAAGCGCCGTTCGCACAGTGCCTCTACGAGAAGCGGTTTCATCAGCGGAGGCCCCAGATAAGGCGCGACGCTTTTCTCTATTCCCGCAATCTTCTCTTTCGGATACCTGGCACAGTTTTCAACAAATGTCCCGAAATGCAGGATATCCACTCCGGTTTCCTGCATTTTCGCATAGAGCCGCTCGCAGGCATCCGGTTCCAGCCAGTCGTCACCGTCAACAAACATGAGATACGCTCCGCGCGAGAGGCTGACTGCATCCTTTCGGGCCTTGTGCGTGCCCTGGTTTGTCTCATGACGAACGATCCGGATGCGCGTGTCCCGACCTGCGGCCGCCTCGATCTGAGCGAGGGTGGCATCTGTGGAGCCATCGTCCGTGACGATGATCTCAATCTCCCGGAGTGTCTGGTTCATGACACTCTCCATGCACTGGGCGATATAGGGCTCCACGTTATACGCAGGGATAATGACAGAAATCTTCACTTTCGAATCCATCTTCACAATCTCTTTCTCTATCCTTCAGCCCCCTGCTTTTTCGCAGCAGCTGCAGTGCTGCACAGACCATCTATGTAATGGCGGAAAACATCTTCAAAGAAGGGCAACTGCTGCGCTGTTTTCCACCACAGGTTTGCATAGTTTACGGATAAATCCTTCCAGGGCTTGTTTCTGGTGGCGTAATGAATAATAACCGGATTCTCTCTGCCCGCATTCCAATCATCAAAGGAATACGCGTTTTGCAGCCCGGTATCCTTTTGATACACCTCCATTGCCATGTCGGAAAGCAACCCATACGGCATGACATTATAGCGCGGTGGCAAAATATCAATCATCCCATAACACACCTTATTGATGATATCCTCATCCTGTGTGGGATAATCATTTTTCACCAGCCTGTGAAATCGT
>JAFUZB010000438.1 GCA_017476845.1 Clostridia bacterium | reverse complement strand
GTGGGATCGGTGCCGCCATCATTGTAGCGGTTGAAGATTTCCACGGTGATGTGCTTGGTCTCGGCAAACTTGCCATCGACCAGCTCATCTGCGGAAGCGGTGAAGACCAGCCCCATGGAGCACAGAAGTGTCAGCGTGAGGAACAGAGCCAGGAACCGTTTAGTGAACATGCAACAGACCTCCTTAAAAGATACGATATGCTAACGCCTTATGGCGCTGTAGCCCATTTTAGCCCTTGACTGCGCCGATGGTGACACCGGTGACGAAATAGCGCTGCAGCCAGGGATAGACCAGAAGAATCGGGACGGTGGCGAACATGACGGTCGCCATTTTGAGCGTTTCGCCTACGCCCGGGGAGAAGAAGCCTTCCTGCGTACCGACCTCCACGTTGGTGGAATTCTGCAGGATATTGTACAGCAGCAGCTGGATCGGGAAAAGATCCTCACGCTTCTTGATGTAGATCAGTGCATCCGAGAAGCCGTTCCAGCGGCCGACGGCATAGAAGAGTGCCAGAGTGGCAAGTACGGAGGTAGAAAGCGGAAGGTAGATCTGCACCAGGGTGCGGATCGGGCCTGCGCCGTCAATCTCCGCTGCTTCCCTCAGACTCTCTGGAACGCCGTAGAAGAAGGAGCGCATGATAATCATGTTGTATACGCTCAGGCAGCTTGGCAACACCAGAACCCATACGTTTTCCAGCAGGCCCAGGTTTTTGATAAGCAGGTAGTTGGGGATGGTGCCGGCGGAAAAATACATGGTGAAGAGGATGATGCCGTTAATCACCTTTCCGCCCTTGAGGTTATCATAGGTAAGCGGATAGGCGCACATGATGGTCATGGTCAGAGACAGGATGGTGCATCCGATGGTCAGTACTGCCGTATACCACAGGGAATGCACATACTTTGCATCGTGCAGCACCGTCGTGTAGGCGTCAATGTTCCATCCCTTGGGCCACAAAATGACCTCGTTGCGGATCAGGTACTCCGAGGAGGACAGGGAGCGCGCAAGCACGTTGAGCATCGGCACGAGACAGATAAACATCAGGATAAAGCAGACTATCGCGATGACCCAGTCACCGAAGCGTGTGGATTTGGATTTGATCATCTTTCTGTCGCCTCCTTACATGATGCCGCGCTCGCCGAAGCGCTTGGCCAGTGAATTGGCGGCCAGGAGGAAGATGACGCCTACCACGGACTGGAAAAGACCCACGGCAGTCGACAGAGAGAACTGACTTCCCTGGATACCGCGCTGGTACACGAAGATGGAGATAACGTTGGAAACGTCGGTCACCAGCTTGTTGGACAGGGCCAGCGGGCGATCGAACTCGGAGCCCAGGATACGGCCGAGATTCATGATCAGCAGGGTAATGATGGTTGGCCTCAGTCCCGGAAGCGTCACGTGCCAAATCCTGCGGAAACGGCCTGCGCCGTCCACGGCAGCGGCTTCATAGAGCTCGGGCGAAATCCCGGTGAGGGCGGCCAGATAGATGATGGTGCCCCAGCCGGCTTCCTTCCAGATACCGAGCACGACATAGGTGCCCACCCAGTAATTGGGGTTAGAGAGGAAGGGAATGACGGCCTCGGGATTTCCGGACATGCGTTTATAGAGGATATTGAGCAGACCGTCATTGTCGGCCAGAAGGCGAAGCGCAAGGCCGGAGATGATAATCCAGGAAAGGAAGTGCGGGAGATAGAGAACGGTCTGCGTGACCTTCTTAAAACGCTTGAAGGAGAGCTCGTTGAGCAAAAGCGCCAGAAGGATTGGCGCGGGGAAACCGCACACCAGGTCCAGCAGGTTCAGTGTCAGCGTGTTGCGCAGGGCATTGATAAAGCTCTTGTCCTTGAACGCCTTGATGAACCATTCCATGCCGTTATTCTTGGCCCAAGCCACTTGCCACGGTGGCTTAATGATGTTGTTCACCTTGAAAGCACTGAGGATGTAGGCCATGGGAGCATAGCGGAAGATGAGGAAAAACACCATGGGCAGAATCAGGAGCAGATAGAGCGTCCCGTAACGCCGCATGTAGGTTTTCCAGTGCATGCCACCCGGCTTCTTCCCGTTTTTCGCCTGTGTCAAACTGTCAGCCTCCTTTGATTTCATCTCCAGGGTTCCGAGATTGCGCACAAGTTAAGACAAATTCACTCGTTTTGCAACCATTTTCCACATTTTACAATGACTGACCGTGGTTCGTCTGCTCATAATCCGTTGTAGACTTCTCAAATATTGCGATTTTTGATGTCGAGAAATGGGGTGTTGCTGTACATCGGACACGGTTGTGACCAGGTTTGTCTTTGGGGTGGGATACGTTCAGTCCAAACCATGCACTTGCGCGCTATGGCTTCCGTTTTCTGTCCGGTCTCCCAGATGCTGCTGAATCCTGCGATACTGGCTTGGCGGCATGCCCTCAGCCTGCTTGAATACGCGGTTAAAGGTCGCAAGCGATCCAAAGCCTGCATTGAGGGCTACCTCGGTGATGGAGAGGGCCGAATTGGCCAGCAGCGTACGGCAAAGGGCCATGCGCTGCAGAAGAAAATAGTCGTAGAAGCCATACCCGGTATAGGTTCTGAAGACACGCGAAAAGTGATATCTGCTGTATCCGCTGTACTCTGCCATAGCGTCCAGCGTCAGCTTTTCGTTGCAGTGTGCGGCGATGTACGAACAGACATCCATCATCGCAGCGGCTGTACGGACCTGTTTGGAATCCTGCGGCATGCCTTCCTCACCGCGGCCCTCCAGCTTTCCGCGGATAACGGAGATGAGCATGAGAGACAGCCATTGCTGTGCGGCCGCTTCGCCTAAAGGATTGCCGGAGGTGTATTCCCCCACGGCGGCTGTATAGTAGGCCTGGGCATGGCGAAGTGTTTCCCCGTCGGCATCCGGCCCCAGAAGCACGAACGGGAAAAGCAGGCTCTGAAACCGGGTGATGCCGCGCACGGCAAAGAAGTCCTCGGGTTCCATAAGGAAGAGATGGCGGGTGCCCTTTCCCTTTGTGATGATCTCATGCACCACACCGGAGGGGATAATGAGAATCTCTCCTGGATGCAGTCTGCACTGGGCACCGCCAACCTTGACCGTATAGTCTTCCTCCACGGGCATAATCATCTCAATGGCATTGTGCCAGTGGGCAGCATAGCCGTCCGTCTCCACATTGGTATATAGCCTGAGCGGATTGGCTTCCTGGCTGGTCTTCTCCTGCAGGCTTTCAAAGGTATAGGACAAGGGATTCACCTCAAATTGTCGGTCAGTTTCGATTGCATACACGGAGTCTCCGCCTTGGACCTGGGCGAGTGGGCAAAGGAAAGATGCATGCTGCGGCTGCGTTTTCGCATAGGATGTTCGTCAAAGCATGTGCAGATGCGGACATTGTCCGCAAGCCGTTCCTCCGTGCCCAGCGTATCCAGCCTTGTTGTGTTCAGTTTGGTATTTCGGGATGCTTCTGCTTTTCCCTGCCAAAGGTCCGAAGATCGACCCCATGCAAAGAGGACATGGCATAGTCGAATCAAAACGCAACGCAGGGAGAGGCGTACAGTTTTGTACGGCTCTCCCTGCGTGAGTGAGGCTATGCGTCAAGGGAGGGAG
>JAFUZB010000437.1 GCA_017476845.1 Clostridia bacterium | reverse complement strand
GTCCGCGACATGTACCGCGAGCGCACCTACAACCCCATGACCATCTTCGAGACCAACGACGAGCTCCGTCTTGCCCTCACCCAGATGATCGACGGGACACTCTTCCCGCACAACGGTGCCGTCCTGCAGGATCTGTATCACTCCCTGCTCATGGGCGAATACGGCTCCATGGCCGATCCTTACTTTGTGCTCAAGGATTTCGGTTCCTACTCCATGGCACAGCGCCGTGTCAACCAGGACTATGCCGACAAGGAGAAGTGGTGGAAGATGGCGGTCACCAATACCGCTATGGCCGGTTTCTTCTCCTCCGACCGCACCATCCGCGAGTACAACGATCTGATCTGGCACCTGGATCCGCTCAATCACAAGAAGTAAATCTACTCGGTTGCGCAAAGCGCCTGGCATGCACCCGCATGCATGTCGGGCGCTTTGCGTTGACCCCGCATAACCTATCCAATCCGTGCAAAAGGAAGTTTTAGCCCATGATCCATCACGATTCCCATGCTGCCCTCTACCGTGAGCCTATGGGCCCTGCCGCGGCGGGCTCCGAGATCGTCATCCGCCTGAAGAGTGACACAGCCAAGAAGGTTGTGCTGCGCACCTGGATGGGCGATGATGTCTTCTGGCCGATGAAAAAACACGGCGATATGTGGAGTGCCACCGTGAAGGTGCCCGAGACAACCGGTCTTCTCTGGTATGACTTTACCGTGACGGGCAAGGATGGGAAAAGTGTTTACTATGGCGCGCCGGATGACGGACTGGGCGGCGAGGGCCGCGTATACGCGGAAGGGCTCCACTCCTGGCAGCTTACCGTCTTCAGCAAGACCTACCACACCCCCGCCTTCATGCACGGTGCCACCATGTACCAGATCTTTCCCGACCGCTTCCTCAAAGCGCCCACGGAGAGCGTGGATACACGCACCAACCGCAAGTACCAGTCCTGGGACGAGGACCTGATGATCAAGCCGGATCCCGCATGTCTGGACAACTGCGTCAACAACTTCTACGGCGGCACCCTCAACGGCATCCGGGAAAAGCTCCCCTATCTGCACGACCTGGGCGTGGAAATCCTCTACCTCAATCCCATCTTTGAGGCCTATTCCAACCACCGTTACGACACGGGCGACTATACAAAGATCGACCCACTCTTGGGCACGAACGAGGAGTTCCAGGCACTGTGTGAGGAAGCCGGGAAACTCGGCATGCACATCA
The DNA here is from genome assembly GCA_017476845.1 of Clostridia bacterium. GTDB lineage: Bacteria > Bacillota > Clostridia > Christensenellales > Aristaeellaceae > UBA2943. The sequence continues at coordinate 9,654 of JAFUZB010000437.1, read as the reverse complement.
TGCTCGACGGCGTCTTCTCCCACACCGGCGAGGACAGCATCTACTTTAACGATTACAATCATTATCCCGAGAAGGGTGCCTATCAGAGCAAGGAATCCCGCTACTATGACTGGTACACCTTCGAGCATTATCCGGACAAATACCGCTGCTGGTGGGGCTTTAAGAACCTCCCTGAGGTGCGCAAGGACAACCGCGAGTACCAGCACTTCATGTTCAATGATGAAAACGGGATCGTCCCCTCATGGATCCGTTCCGGCGCCTGCGGATGGCGTCTGGACGTGGCCGACGAGCTTTCTATGGATTTCCTGCGCAAGCTGCGCCACGCTGTGAAAAAGGAAAAGCGCGACGCGGTCGTACTGGGCGAAGTCTGGGAGGACGCCAGCAGTAAGATTGCCTACGGCGAGATGCGCTGCTACTGTACCGGCGACACCCTGGACTCCGTCATGAACTATCCCCTTCGCACGGCAATCCTGGACTTTATGACCGGAAAGACGGACGCGGACGCTCTGGTGCGCCTGATTCGGCATCAGGCCGAGGTCTACCCCGTTCCCTTCCTCTATTCCCTCATGAACCTCATGGGCAGCCATGACAGGACCCGCGCGCTCAACGCCCTCATCGGCAAGGAAGGCGAAGGCATGACCAAGGCCGAGCAGCGCGCCATGCGCATGACGCCCGCAGAGTACGCCCTGGCCACCCGGCGCTACCGCTCCAGTCTGGATATTCTCTGTGCCCTGCCCGGCTGTCCCACCGTCTATTACGGGGACGAGGCCGGCATGACCGGCACGGCAGATCCCTTCTGCAGAAGGCCCTATCCCTGGGGCAAGGAGGACACAGCACTGCAGGATTACGTACGTGCCAAGCTCAACCACCGGAAGCATTCCCATGTACTGCGCTATGGCAAGTGTGAGGTCTCCGTGGTCGACAAGGACACCCTGCGCATCCGCCGCTACTTTGACGGCACCGATGCTTTCGGCCACAAAGCCGCCCCGCATACCGAGGAAATCTTCACCATCTCAAGGTGAAACGCCATATGAAAACGAGGAGCATATATAGCTCCTCGTTTTCATATGGCTTCAGTGCGTGTATCCAGAAGGTTGCTTTCCCCCTGTAGGCTCTCCAGCCACGATCACACGGACCATTTCCGTGAGCCCCTTCACCAGCGTATCCAGGGGAAGGGAGGGCGTATTTGGCCCTCTTCCGACCGTCTGCTCACAGATAAAGGGCACATGGACAAAGCCTGCGGGAATGCCCAATCCCAGCTCCGTTGTGAGGTCTAGCAGATGGTACATGGTCGAATTGCACACGTAGGTACCCGCGGTAAAAGAGAGGGAGGCCGGTACGCCCGCGCTCTGCAGTGCGCTCACGATCGCTTTCACCGGCAGGGTGGAAAAGAAAGCAGTCTCTCCATAGAGGCTCACCGGCTCTCCGGTGGCCAGCACATTCTTTGCATCCGGGATGGACGCATCCATCCAGTTGATCGCCACCATCTCCGGGGTGATCGTTGCCCGTCCGCCGGCCTGTCCCACGCAGATGACCGCATCGGGCGTTTCCTTTTCCATGATACATTCCAGGATATCCCGGACCGTGTGGTATTCCACGGGCAAGCGCACCTTCAGGATGTCTGCGCCGTAGAGCGTATCGGGAAGGCGGGAGACCGCCTCCCAGCTGGGGTTCATACTGTCCCCGCCAAAGGGTTCAAAACCTGTCAGAAGAATCTTCATGCTATGTCTCACTTATGTTGGTCTTTGAGCTCACGTCTTAGTCCAGGAAGCAGGCCACCTTGTGCTGATTGCCCAGATCACGAAGCTGCGGCGCTTCCTCGCGGCAGCGCTGCGTGGCGTAGGGGCATCTGGCGCAGAACTTGCATCCGGGCGGCGTGTTAATGGGGCTGGGCACCTCGCCCTCCAGCTTCATGCGGGTATTGGCCCAGTCCGCATCCGGATCCGGCTTGGGGATCGCCGAGAAGAGGGCTTTGGTGTAGGGGTGGCAGGGGTGCTTGTAGATCTCCTCCGCTGGCGCGGTTTCCACGAGGGACCCGAGGTACATGACGCCCACATGGTTGCTGATATGGCGGACCATCATGAGGTCGTGGGAGATAAACAGATAGGCATGCCCACGCTCCTGCTGCACACGCATGAGCAGGTTGACAACCTGGGCCTGAATGGAGACGTCCAGGGCCGCGATGGGCTCATCGCAGACGATGAACTCCGGCTTCACCGCCAGGGCGCGCGCGATCCCGATGCGCTGGCGCTGTCCGCCCGAGAGCTCATGCGGGAAGCGGGAAGCATAGTCCTCGGTGAGGCCGACGGCCGCAAGCAGCTCCTTGACCTTTATGTCCGCCTCCTGGCGCGTATAGCGGAAGTGCACCTCCATTCCTTCCTTGATGATGGAGGAGATCGTCATTCTGGGGTCCAGGCAGGCGTACGGATCCTGAAAGATCATCTGTGCGTTCTTCTTGAACTGCAGCCTCTCCTGCTTGGTATAGGTGGAGATATCCTTGCCGTCATAGAGCACGCGGCCCTCGGTGGGCTTATAGATGCCCAAGACGGCACGACCCGTCGTCGATTTTCCGCAGCCGGACTCACCGACCAAGCCGAAGGTCTCTCCGCGCTGAATAGAGAAGCTGACTCCGTCAACGGCCTTGAGCAGGTTGCCGTGGGAAACCGGAAAATATTGCTTCAGGTTCTCCACCTGAAGGAGCGTCTCAGCCATCCTCCTCATCTCCTTCCCTCGGAATCGGGCACTCTACTTTGGGCGCCTGGGGATGGGTCAGCCAGCAGGAGAGCGCATGGGTATCCGTCAGCGCCTTGCGCTCCGGCATCTTCTGGCGGCAGATCGGCATGCAGTACTCACACCGGGAGGCAAAGGGGCAGCCCTGAATATCCATGAGAAGATCGGGCGGTGTGCCCTTAAGGGAGTAGAGCGTGGTGCCCGTCGTGTGCTCCTGCGGAATGGAGCGCAGCAGCGCCCAGGTATACGGGTGCCTGCAGCGCTTGAAAATATCCCGCTTGGTGCCCTCCTCCACGATCTGGCCCGCATACATGACCTGAATCCTGTCAGAGAAGTCCGCGACAATCCCCAGGTCATGGGTCACGAGAATAATGGCTGTCCCAAAGCGGACCTTCAGGTCCCGAAGTAGATCCAGGACCTGTGCCTGAATGGTCACATCCAGGGCGGTCGTGGGCTCATCGGCAATGAGGAGCTTCGGATTACAGGCCAAAGCCGTCGCAATGACCACCCTCTGGCGCATGCCGCCGGAGAGCTGATGCGGATAGGCCTTCACGCGCTCCTCGGGATTGGGGATTTCCACCATTCGAAGGAGCTCCACGACCTGCTTTTCCGCCTCGCGCATGCTAAGGCCCTTATGAATGACCAGTGCCTCGCCCACCTGTTTCCCGATCGTCATGGTCGGGTCCAGGGAGGTCATGGGATCCTGGAAGATCATGCCGATCTGCGAGCCGCGGAAGGCATGCAGGGCTTTCTTGTCCAGTGCCATGACATCGGTGCCGTCAAAGCGAATGCTGCTCCCGGGCATGATTTCGCCGGAAGTACGGTCAAAAATCCGCATCAGCGCCTTGGCCGTCACGGACTTTCCGCAGCCCGACTCCCCGACCAGAGCCAGGGTTTCCCCCTTGTCCACGCCAAAGGAAATGCCGCGCACGGCTTTGACCTCGCCGGCATAGGAGTGGAAGGAGACATGCAGGTTTTCCACCTCCAGAAGACGATCCATTCCACTCACCTCCTCAGCTTAGGATCCAGTGCATCCCGCAGGCCGTCACCGAAGAGCGTAAAGGAAAGCATCGTCAGGGCGATCATGAGAGCCGGGAAAAACATCTGGTAGGGATAAAAGAGCATGGTTTCCTTGCCTGCACTGGCGAGCATGCCCCAGCTGGTGTTGGGGGAGCTGATGCCAAGGCCCACAAAGCTCAGGAAGGCCTCGGAGAAGATGTAGCTCGGAATGCGGAAGGTCAGATTGACGATGATGACACTCATGGTATTAGGGATCATATGGCGGCGGATGATCTTCCAGTTGCTCACGCCGAGGGTGCGCGCCGCGATGACATAATCACTGTTCACAAGCTGCAGCACCTGACCGCGCACCAGTCTTGCGGTCTGGCACCAGCCCACAATACACAGGGCCAGGAGGATGGAGCCGACACCCGAGTCATTCATCATGAGACTGAGCATGATAACCACAATGAGATACGGGATGGAGCTTACGATCTCCACAATACGCATCATGATGGCGTCCACCTTGCCGCCCACAAAGGCGGAGATGGAGCCGTAGACAGAGCCAAATACGGTCGTAATCAGCGCGCCCAGGATACCGATCATCAGCGAGATCCGGCCGCCCGCAAACACGCGGGCAAAGAGGTCGCGGCCGAGCTTATCGGTACCGAACCAGTGCTTTAAGCTGGGGCGCTGGTTCATGTCCATACTCATCTTGGTGTGGTCATAGCCGCAGATCTGCGAGCCAAAGAGCGAAAGCAGAATGATCAGAATCAGCATGATCATCGCAAAGATCGCGACCTTATTCTGCTTGAGACGGCGCCATGCATCGCGCCAGTAGGTCGTCTGCGGGCGCGCGATGGCTTCGCTAGCCGCCTCATCGCATCCGACGATCGTAAACATTTCTTCCTGATATTCCAAAGCCAGTCCTCCCCCATGGGTACCGTTTCCGGTCGAAACTTTCTTACTTGCTGTTGGATCCCGTCAGCCGGATTCTCGGATCAATGATCACATAGAGAATATCCACCACCAGGAGCGAGAGAATATAGATGCCCGTATAGAACATAGCACAGCCGATAATCATCGGGAAGTCGCGGTCATTGACAGCGGTGATATAGTAGCTGCCAAGGCCCGGGATAGCGAAGATACTCTCAATGACGAAGGAACCCGTGAACACATCCGCGATATTGGGTCCAAGGATGGTCAGCGAGGGCAGGATGGAGTTGCGCAGCACATGCCGCCGCACGACCTGGGCAAAGCTCATGCCCTTGGCCTCCGCCATGGTGATGTAGTCCTGATTGATGACGTCCAGGACGCTGGAGCGCATATAGCGGGTATAGGTCGCAAGGGGCGAGAAGGACATACAGAGGATCGGCAGGATCTTGTGTGCGGGCGTGCCCCAGCCAAGCGTCGGAAACAGGGGCCACTTCACCGTAAACAGATACTGGAACAGCGAGGCCAAAAGGAACACCGGCAGCGAGATACCGAGAATGGCGATGATGCTGATGAGCTTATCGGGCAGCTTATTCTGCTTGATGGCCGAGACCGTGCCCAGCACAATCCCAATGATAAACCCGATGAGCACGGCGACCAGGCCGATCTCGCTGGAGTAGCCTGCGTACTTCTGGATGGTGTCCAGCACCTGGCGTCCCGGGAAACGGATAGACTCGCCCAGGGTGCCCTCGGTGAAAATGCCCTTGAGGAAGACAAAGTACTGCTCGTAGACCGGCTTATCCAGGCCGTACTTAGCGTAGTAGTTGATCTTTGTCTGTTCAGGCAGCTTCTGCACCAGGGCCGTGAGCGGATCGCCCGGAATCATGTGCATGAGAAAAAACGTGATCGTTGTCACGATGAACAGGACCAGAAACATGTAGAAGACTCTTTTGAGAATATACTTAACCATGCTCTTCTCCTCTCTTTGGTTCGATTTCGGTCAGCGACAGAAAGAATCCGGTGCATGGAATTCCTTTTGTCGCTTACCGTATGAAAAGGGGGCACCAGGAACGGACCCTGATGCCCCGCTTTTTCATCAAAACCTAGGAATCTGCTTGTGGGAATCAGTCCTCAACATAGACATAGCGATGTCCGGCTGTAGAGAATACGTTGTAATCCCAACCCTTGATGTTGCTGCGCAGCACAGCCTTGTTGACACGGTAGCAGACCGGAGCGATCGCAGCCAGGTCAGCCATCATGATCTTTTCAGCCTCTCCGTAGAGCGCGAGACGCTCGTCAGCGTCCGTGGACTGGTTGGCCTTCTTGACCAGGGCGTCGAACTCATCAGAGTAGGTGAAGCAGGGCATCTGGGCAGAATCGGTCAGGAAGAGGTTGAACAGGAAGCTGATATCCACTTCGCCGGACCAGGCCAGGGTGCCGATCTGGAAGTCGCCGGCCTTGCAGTCGGTCCAGAAGGAAGCCCATTCGGAAACGTCGGCAACCACGTTGATGCCCAGGGTCTCGCCCCACATCGCCTGATACAGAGCGATGGTGTCATCGGTGGTAGCGCTGGAGGAAATGCTGAAGGTCACGGTGATCTTGGAAGGATCGGGATCGAGTCCCAGCTCTTCCAGACCTTCGATGAACAGGGCGCGGGGATCCGGATTCTCTTCGGCGAGAACGCGGACAGGTTCGGGGGTCACGTCGCGAAGGGCAACGCCGTTGATGCCGATGGCGCTGGAGGTCAGGCCGTAGGCAGCCGGGTACACGCTCTTGTACATAGCCTCAACGAAGAACTCGCGGTTGATGGCAAGGGACAGAGCCTGACGGATCTTGGTGTTCTGCAGCAGCTCATCCTGGCCGTTGAAGAGCACGAAGGTCAGGGTCGGGAGATACTGGTCGACGGTTGTGAAGGCGTCATCGGCCTCGAAGTGTGCGATGTAGTCCGGATCGTTGGTTTCCCAGTAATCCAGGGTGCCGTTGAGCATGGCGCTGTAGCGGGCATTGTTGTCGTTGCTGATGAGAACGTTGACCTTCTCCAGCTTGACATTCTCGGCATCCCAATACTGATCGTTCTTCTCCAGGGTCAGGAGACTGTTGTGCTCCCAGCCGGTGAGTTTGAACGGGCCGCAGGAGAGGAAGTTCGCCACATCGTTGCCGTAGGCATCGCCCTTGGACTCCACGAAGTCCTGGCGCTGCGGATAGAACGGAACGACCTCGAGGAAGGCGGGGGTCACAGCGTTGAGCTGCACGACCAGCGTCTTCTCGTCGGGAGCGGTCACGCCCAGCTCGGCGACGTCCTTGGTGCCGGCATAGATCTCTTCCGCATTCACGATGCAGTAGATATCAGAGATGTAGCCGTAGGCGTTGGACGGATCGACCATGCGCTGGAAGGAATAGAGGTAATCCTGCGCGGTGACCTTCACGCCGTCTTCCCAGTAGTTGTCTCTGAGGGTGAAGGTGTAGGTCAGGGTGTCCTCATCATAGGTGTAGCTCTCCGCGCCGGAAGGCGTGGTGGCACCGTCGATGATGCGGAACAGCGGCTCGCTGGCATCCCAGAGGATGAACTTGCCGGCCTCGTCGATGGTGGCGGCCACGCGGTCGAGCGTGGTGGGCTCATTGGCACGGAACACAGTGATTTCCTGTGTTGCGGCCAGGGCGCCGCCCGCAATCAGAAGCATTGCCAGGCAAAGAACTGCAGCCAATACTTTTTTCATTGTTGTATCCTCCTTTGTAAGTTCAGCCATCCCACTGCCGGAAGGGAAAATGACTCCCCGCTCCCGAAAACAGTAAGGTATGCAATGTATAAAGACAAGCCTGATTATAGGGGGCACGCTATAGAGCGTCAAGAGGAAAAATGAATCATCGGCTATACAGAATTTCATTTTCTACCCGGTTTTGCTTGTGTTTTCGGGATTCTTCAAGATGTTTTTTTGATGTTTTTGCATAATGGATTCCGCGTTTCCTGCATTGAGCGGGTTCCGCACACGTGAAAAAAGCACCGCAAGATCGCGGTGCCCTGAGGACAGCGGTCGTCATGCTCCCAGCGGCAGGAGCTGGATGCCGCTACTTTTCAGTGCTTCACTGATCTCCCGCACGAAGGCAACCGCCTCGGGCGTATCCCCGTGCACACAGATGGAGTCGGCCTCCACCGGCACGACATCCCCCTCAATGCTCTCCACCACGCCCTCGCGGACCATGCGTACGGTCCGGGCGATCACGACCTTGGGATCATGGAGCACGGAGCCCGGTTCCTTGCGGGAGACAAGGGAACCATCCTTGTGGTAGGCCCTGTCTGCAAAAACCTCGCCTGCCACCTTCAGTCCCGCATCGCGGGCGGCAACGAGCATCTGGCTTCCCGAGAGGCCGAGGAAGACGGCCTCGGGGGCCACAGCGCGGATCCCCTTGCAGATAGCCAGGGAGAGATCGTAGGATGCCGCGGCCGTATTGTAGAGGGCGCCGTGGAGCTTTACATGCTGAAGCGGCAGCTGATGTGCCGCAAGGAAGGCCTGCAGCGCACCCACCTGATAGATCACCATAGCGCGGGCCTCATCGGGGGTCAGCTGCATATTGCGCCTGCCGAAGCCCTGCAGGTCCGGATATCCGGGATGCGCCCCGATGCTCACTCCTTTTTCTCCGGCCAGGTGCACCGTGCGCTCCATCACGATGGGATCCCCCGCATGAAAGCCGCAGGCCACGTTAGCGGAGGTGACATAGGAGAGAATCTCCGCATCCATGCCCAGATGGTAGGTGCCAAAGCTCTCCCCGAGATCCGAATTGAGATCCACGCGATTCATAGCTTCATATCCTTTCTTATTTTCTCCAGCGTTTCCGTCTGCTGTCTGTACCTTCTCAGTGCCTCCGCCTCATCCACCATCTGAAAGCGCACCCTAGCCCCCGGCATGAGCTGTGCAAGCACCGGGAGGTCCGAGGGGATCACCACGGCAATCTTGGCATAGCCGCCGGTCGTCTGGTGGTCCGCCGTCATGATGATCGGCTGGCCGCCCGCGGAGACCTGGATGCTGCCGCTCAGCATCCCGTCCGAGAGAATGTCGGTTGTCCCGTCCACCGAGGCGATGCCAGGCCCGGTGAGCCGGATGCCCATGCGGTTGCTGTCGGGCGAAATCGCATAGGTGCCCCCAAGGAAAGTGTCCATTCCCTCCCCCGCAAACCGTGCGCTCTGCGGCCCCGGTGTCACGCAGATGACCGTCTCTGCCTCCGCCTTCCAGGGATGCTCGGGCAATTGGAAATGGGAAGCACGGCGAAGGATCTGCTTTCTGCGAAACCATCCGCATTCTTTAAGGCTTTTCAGGCTGTCGCCTGTTTTCAGCCCCCTCCCGTCCATGCCGCCGATATGGGTCTTGAGATCGGTAGAGCGGCTCCCGAGCACCTGGAGAACATCGAACCCGCCGTAGCAGGCAATATAGGCCCGCAATCCCCGGATCTCCGTGATCTCCAGCTCGTCCCCGTCCTCCAGGAGAATGGGCGTAGCGCCCTGTACGGTACTTCCGTTCACCGATACGCCGGCATTGGGACTCACTGCCACCAGAGCGCGTCCCTGTACCTTGAGCTTCGGCCCGAGCGCCGTACACTCCAGCACAGCCGCGCCCGGTGCATTTCCGCACAGACTATTGACCAGAGCATAGTAAAACGGATCCATGGCCCCGCACGTTGGGAATCCCTCGTGCGCATGTCCTGTCCTGCCCGCATCCTGCACCGTGGTGAGGAGTCCCGGGCGCAGAACCTCAAAAAGCGCCATGCTGCCACCCCTTCCGAACCTGATTCTTTGGATGCTTACCCGACCGGGATAAAGCGGATCGTATCGCCTGCTGCATACAGCGGCGGACGGGCGGGATCAAAGAGCGTAAGCTCCGTCCGCCCGATCAGCTGCCATCCGCCCGGGGACTCCAACGGATAGATCCCCGTCTGCTGTCCCCCGATCCCCACGCTCCCTGCCGGGATCCGGGTTCTGGGACCCTCCAGCCTGGGCGT